>NZ_JAUBRN010000118.1:0-7065 GCF_036701875.1 Microcoleus sp. MON1_C5
CATAGCAGCTCCCGGGCATGAGTACGATACTTTACTACTATATCCACTACTCAAATAGAATGAAATAGCCCTGAGTCCCTATGTGACTACTAGGTTGGCTAACTGCGCTGACTCTAGGGAGATTTATTGTTGTGGGGCCGATCGCATAATTCTGCTTGGTATCGAACCCCATCAACTCAGAAACTGTCCCTAAGTCTGCAATGAAAGCACTGCTGTCGCGAGTTTCGACGCTGATGTTATCACCTGACACCGCAGAGATCGCACCACCAGCAGTTAGAATATCTACTGACTGCGATCGCCTGGGAGTTTCATTATCCAAAGCCAACCCAAAAGCCAATATTTGAGTAAACTGGGTAGCGCTAAAATTATTGTCGCTCACTAGCACTAAAGATTGCTGTCCGTTCGGCAACACTGGCCCCAAAGTCATCCCTTCAACATTATCCAAACCTGTCTGCAAACCCAGGCTGTCAAAATTGATCAGCAAGCGTTTATCAACGGGTCTGACAGTATTAATGTTAATAGCCTTCAGCGAATTAATGCCCCTGATATCGCTGGCTCCGTTGAGCCGTACTTCGTAGAGCTTGATGGTATTTCCCGTGCCTGGTGCGCCTGCTGAAAAAGAGCGTTCTAGTGCTAAGAAAGTGCCGCGATTATCTAAGGCTAACAGTTCCACTAAACCGTTTGTATTAAAGCCTGTCTCTGGAACTGCGGGAACTGCCACTGGGTCAGTTACATAAAGAAATTCTTGTTCCGGCTGTCCTGTGGTTAAATTGTATTTGAGAATGCGCGATCGCGAACCGGTATTAGTTGTTGCGATCGGCCCATCTTGCACTAAAGCATTCTCCGTTGCTGTAAACAAGAATTTCCCATCAGGAGTAATTGTCAGGTTTTCAAAAGCTAAATTGTTGCGAACTCCCGCTGTTGGTGCATCTGCTGGACCTATAACTGGTACAAACTTTGAGGGCACGGGTAATTGTCGCAACTGGCTACCTGTCCCTAAAGCAAACTCGTTGACAAATGGACTCTGAAGTCTACCAGCCAAGTTACTGACTTCGCCTTCTGAGGAAACAAACACAGTGCCGTTACTCGTTAAACCGATGCCTTCCGGGTCGAGAGTATTAGTAGCAAAAGGTTGATTGTTTTGGTTAAGCAGAGTTGTCACCCCAGAGAAATTAATCCCGGAACTAGACAGCGAACCAGAACTTAAATCGATATTGAGAGTATAGAATCGGGCCGGATTTCTGTCCGAACGGTCGTCAGAAATACTGTAATAGCGGTTGTTAATTTGGTCGTAATCAATGCCAGAAAGTCCGCCGACTTGAGTTCCTTCTACAGTGACGGAACCTGTTGGATAAGTAGCTTGTCCGATGAAGTTGATATTTCTGACACTGGTACTGGGAGAGCGATCGCCAACAGCAATATCTGCCCAAACTAAACTGTGGTCAGAAGTAGGAGTATTTTCCGCAGTTTGGCGATCGCCCACCAATCTGTACAGCGGATCTGTCGTCAAAGGCCAAAATACCGCAGCATCATTAATTGGCAAGTCAGCCGACGGCAAAACATAATCAACTCGCAGATTTCCCGAAGCCGTCCCCGCATCTCCAAAATCCGCCGTATCAAAAGCCGGATTGCCTTTTTGGTTGACATTATTACCGCCGTCTGCTACTTGTTGAATTCCGCCTAAACTTGCAGGAATTGCGCTAGTGACTCCTGTATTTACTCGCGAGTTATTTAGCAACTGCAAAATCGCATTGTCAAAACTATCCCCATCAACAGGATCGGCATTTTGGTCGCCCATAATTACGAAACTAGCATTGGGAGCAAGTCCGCCAACTGTGCGGCGATCGTCGTAAATATAACTACCTTTGCCGGGAGTAACGTAATCTGCCCAAAAGCGAATTTCATCATGATTTCGCCTCCCGTTTCTGTCTTCAGGGCCGTCAAATACAGGCGGGGTCGGATGACTGACTAAGGCGTGAACAATCTCGCCGTTGATATTAATTGGCACATCCCAGTGACTCTTGGACGAAAGGCGAAATGCGTTTAATTCATCAGGCGAGTAATAGTCATTTGCTGCGGGCGTAGACGAGTTATCCGGCAAAAATGCCCCGGGCATATCTTTCCAAAGGAAGTTTTGGAACGTGCGAATATTGGCAGTATCAATGGGATACTTCGAGTACACAGCCATTCCATATTGTCCCGGAAAATCCCCAAACCCGAAAGCGTCGTTGCCGTATCCGTTTGCACCAATTTGTGTGACAGCGGAACCGTTGTTGTCTAAATCTAAACCCGAAGCAATGCCCGTGTTAGAAGGGGCAGTATAGCGAAAGGGATAATTAACAGGAGTTGCGCCATTTTGACTAACAGACAGATAGTTTTGCTGAAACAAATTTAGGGCTGTGCTGCTGCTGTCGTAGTCAAATTCGTTAATTAACAAAACATCTGGATTTACGCGCTGAATTGTTTCAGCGACATTCTTTGCTTGCTGGTTGTTGGGAGTTGAAAGGTCTGTAATTAACCGACCGGCACTACTGCGATTCAAAGAAGCGTTGAAGCTAGAAAACCGAACTCCCGGAACTGGATTTTGGGCCACAGTGAAATCTGCTGCATCGAAGGAGTTGACTCCCTCCAAAATCGCTAGAAATTCGTTAGTTCCTGTATCTCGGAGAATAATACTGTTGCTGAAATTACCCGTACCTTGAGAAATCTCGATATTTGCCGGGGAGATGCCGCTGAGACTGATTAAGTCTTGACCTTTAACAAAATCGGTGATGAGGTCAGCATTTTCTAGTTGGGAACCGCCAGTAGTACGTGTTCCTATCCGCCCGATCGCGAAAATATCTTTACCACCACCGCCAGTCAAAATGTCGCCATCGAGCTCGCCGGAGAGAAAATCGTCTCCTTCGCCACCTTGAAGGGTATCGCGGTTTCGACCGCCGTAGAGTGCGTCATTCCCCGAATCCCCCAATAAAAAGTCATTGCCTGAATTGCCAAAAAGCCGATCGTTTCCTTCCCCAGAGGAGATGGCGTCATCGCCCCCCAAGCCAGAAATTAAGTCGGCTGCGATCGTCCCGCTTAATGTGTCATTCCCTGATGTGCCGTTAATTGCTGCCACGTTAAGTCACTCCTCTATACCGCTGAAGTCAAATATTTTTGGCTTTTGGAGTATAGTCTCACGCTAGGATTAAAGACTGATTATTTATTTGTTAAAAACTCGCGCACTTTCCTTCATTGAGTCGATCGAACCCGACAGCATAGATGAATGTGATTTTTATGTCTTTACTTCCAATTTGGGACACCTGATAATGCCCATTTACCACAAACTCCTAGGCTTAAATTTAAATTAACCTTTCCTTTACAAAGATTGTGTAGAGTATTCGAGGGTTCACTGTTTCGGGCTACTTAGAAACAATCTAGCTGGCTTCACGAGTCAAATCTGTAGCGAGGGTAACAAGGTATTTTTAAATCAGACACTAAGGGTACTCTGCTACTGGCTATCACCTTAGCCATAAGTCTTTATCTAAAGAAGTCGTTCGTGCTGCATCGCCTTTAGCCTGACTGTTTAGTCAGGTTAGATTCGTCGTGAATCGGACATTCTCAGGGCAAATCAGTCCCCTGGTTTGAGACCTAAAACATCTTGAGGATAAGCGATCGCCGTCCAGGCATCCTTAAAGAGAAGATAGCGTTTTCCTGTGCGATCGTCGCCCACCAAATCAACAATTTTCCACAGTAATCAAAACAGGTTTTACCAACCAATGGCACCCACATATCACGACCTTCTTACCGGTTCGCTAACACAGGATTGGTCAAACAAAAGTCTCATCACGGTTAATGATGACTGGTCCGGTATCCCAAGTATTGATGGTTTTCGCGGAGATGAACTAACAGGCGCAACGGGAACAGATCCACAAACCATTGTTGTGGCCGGCACATCGCCCATTGATGTCAATGCAAATCAGACAAATCCCAACACCTTCACCACCGGTGGTGTTGCTGAATTTGAGATCGCAAACCCCGTTGTTGGCCTTACTGGTTCCGGTACAGCGGATGCCCCATTTTTGCTGATTTACCTGAACACCGTCGGCGTTACGAACATCAACGTCTCCTTCAATCTCCGCGATGTGGATGGTTCTATCGATAACGCTGTTCAACCAGTCGCTTTGCAATACCGCGTCGGGACATCCGGCAATTTTATTAATATCCCTGCTGGCTACGTTGCAGACGCCAGCACTGGTCCAAGTTTAGCAACCGAAGTCACACCAGTTAATGTCACCTTGCCAGCAGGAGCACAGAATCAATCTCAAGTTCAACTCCGGATCATCACAACAAACGCTGCTGGGAATGATGAGTGGATCGGGGTTGATGACATCAGCATCACAGGTACTCCTGCTGGTGGCGAACCCACAACAACAGTCACACTCCAGGCAACAGACGCAAACGCAGCAGAGGCAGGGCAAGAGCCAGGGACGTTTAGAATTACGCGCACAGGTGACACGAGTGCCCCCCTAAGCGTGAACTACACCGTCGCCACGGGTACGGGTCAGGCGACCAACGGCACGGACTATACGCCGAATTTGACTGGGATTGCCACCATTGACGCGGGGCAATCCTTTGTCGATTTGGCGATCGCACCAGTAGACGATAGTGCAGTGGAAGGCAATGAAACCATCACGCTCAACCTAGTCGATACCAGCGACTATGACCTCGGTGGTTCGAGCGCGGCGACAGTGACCATTGCAGATAATGATGTGCCACTGACCCGCATCCGCGACATTCAAGGAACGGATCACATCTCCCCCCTTCTTACCTCTGCAACGGATCGAGTCGGTGTCTTCAATGTTGCCGGAATCGTTACCGCCAAAGCTTCTAACGGATTCTACCTCCAAGATCCTACACCCGATGCCGACGCGGCAACATCTGAGGGGATTTTTGTCTTCACAGGCACAAGCTCCGCAGGCTCAGCTATTCTCAACAGTGTCAGCCTCGGTAGTGCTGTTCTGGTCACGGGTACTGTGAGTGAGTTTCGTCCTGGAGCGAATAACCTCACGACTACCCAGATTAGTAACACCTCGACTCAAGCTCTAAGCGTTACCCCCTGGACAACTGCGCCCACAACCACGATTACCCCTATAAGCGTCAATCCTCCCACATTAGCCATCAACAACGACTTCTCTACGGCTAACCCTGGCAACGTGGAAACAGGCGGTGATTTTGAGCCTGCTACTGAAGGCATTGATTACTATGAAAGCCTGGAAGGAATGCTAGTACAGGTCAACAATCCTGTAGCAGTTAGTCCGACAAACAATTTTGGGGAGATTTGGGTACTTGATGACAATGGCGCAGATGCCACGGGGCGCACAGCTCGTGGGGGTAGCCTCATCAGCCCTAATGACTTTAACCCGGAACGCATTCAGATTGATGATGATCTGATTCGTCCTGGCTCTTCGTCACCTTTGGTAGATGTCGGAGCGCAACTCGACACAGTGACCGGGGTGATAAGCTACAACTTCAACAACTACGAAGTGCTGGCAACTTCCCCCATCACTGTTGATACTCCTAGTCCATTAGAGAAGGAAGTCACTACCCTAAACCCAGTTGATGACAAGCTGACGGTCGCTACCTTTAATGTGGAGAACTTAGACCCCGGTGATGGGGCTACCCAGTTCAATGCCTTGGCTCAACGCATCGTTACGAACCTGCAATCACCGGACATCATTACCCTAGAGGAGATTCAAGACAATAACGGTCCGACTAACGATAGCGTTGTTGATGCTGCCATCACTTACAACACCTTGATCGCAGCGATTCAGGCGGCAGGCGGCCCGACTTATGAGTTCCGTCAGATTAATCCAACTGATGACCAGGATGGCGGTGAACCGGGGGGGAATATCCGCGTCGGTTTTCTATTTAAGCCAGAACGGGTCACGTATGTAGATCGTCCGGGTGGGACAGCCACAACGCAAACCACTGTAAATAATGTTGGTGGCGACCCGCAGCTTTCCTTCAGTCCGGGTCGGATCGTTGACACCGATCTCTCGGATGGTGACGCCTTCGCAAATAGCCGTAAGCCTTTGGTCGGGGAGTTTCTGTTCAACGGTCACAAGCTCTTCGTGATTGGAAACCACTTCAATTCCAAGGGTGGCGATCAGCCCCTCTTTGGGCCAAACCAGCCCCCAGTCCTCACGAGTGAAGTCCAACGCCGCCAGCAAGCGCAGATTGTTAACAACTTTGTAGATAGCATCCTCGCCGCCGACTCTACGGCAAATGTGATTGTTTTGGGTGACTTGAATGACTTTCCGTTTTCTGAACCCCTGAACATCCTCAAAGGGATACCGGGTGGTGTGGGTACACCTATCCTGAACAATCTGATCGAAACCCTACCGGCAAACGAGCAGTACACCTACAACTTCCAAGGCAACGCGCAGGTTTTGGATCACATCTTGGCGAGCAAGACGCTGTTTAATAATTTAGATGAGTTTGATGTTGTTCATATCAACTCTGAGTTTGCGGATCAGGATAGTGACCACGACCCCAGTGTGGCTCGCTTCACCCTTCCTCAGTATGTAGGGACACAAAAAAATGATTCGTTTACGGGCACCGCTTTGAATGAAGTCATTACTGGTGGTTCCGGTGGGGATAAGCTTACGGGTGGCGGTGGTAGCGATCGCTTTGTCTACACCAACATTGAAGATTCGGGAGACCGGATTGAGGACTTTATCACTGGCACTGATAAAATCGTTCTTACCGAGTTGCTCGATAGCTTGGTTCCTGGGGGCTATAACGGCACAAACGCGATCGCGGATGGTTATGTGCAGTTGGTTCAAAGAGGTGGCAAAGTAGTCCTCCAGATCAATCAAGATGGCTTCGGTGATGACAACAAATTCAAAAATTACATTACTGTTGAAAACGTTCTGGCTGCCGATCTGAGCGCTCTGAACAACTTTGTGTTTTAGGGGTTTTTGGTTGAGCAATCTTAGAAAAGTAAGCGTAATACCAATTTAATATGAAGCTGCATAGAATAAAGCTTCCAGAATGAAAGTGTAAGAAGATAGTGAACTCATTTCT
>NZ_JAUBRN010000119.1:0-6935 GCF_036701875.1 Microcoleus sp. MON1_C5
AGACATAGCAGCTCCCGGGCATGAGTACGATACTTTACTACTATATCCACTACTCAAATAGAATGAAATAGCCCTGGATGTCATACAGCATAGCTGGCTGGGATTTCAAGGCAATCGCCCTCAGTTGAGCAACTTGCTCAACAGCGCAAGCCTCTGTAAATAATCTCAAAGCCTTACTTAGCAAAGCCTTGAGGATAAATTTAAGTAAACTTAACACACTAAGTACGGAAGAGCCAACAAATTACATTCAAAACTCAAAATTTATCGATCGCCAAATGCCAGTTTTTCTGGTGCAGCCGATCGCAAATTGGCACTTTCTCAACCGCCAAATATTGCTGAAATTCGGGTTTTTCTATGCCGCTGCGCCACATTACCAGAGCATCTTCTCCGGTGTCTTCGTAGTACCGTTTCCGCCGTCCTGCCTCTTTAAACCCAAATTTTTGGTAAAGAGAAACTGCGGCTAAATTAGATTCCCGCACTTCTAAGGTGGCCCGTTCTAATTGTCTGTAGTGAGCCTTTTTTAGTAAATCCCAAAGCAGAGCTTGTCCTAAACCCTGACCTTGAAAGCGAGGATGAATTGCCAAAATTGTAATATGAGCTTCTTCTAAAATTGCCCACAGGCAACCCAAACCGATCAGGGTTGGGGTAAGTGTTGAGTTCGGAGTTGCTGGCGAGGAACTCTCAATACTGAGCGGTTTTGAGTTGAGAATGCTGTTCGGCTCGATCGACTTCAGTTCGCTGTCGAATCTTTCGGATTCGCAGTCCCCGGTTTCGGATGCCCACAAACCCAGTAAATCGCTGTTAGGACTGCCTAACTCGCGCCCATAGCCTTCGATCGTCCACAGTCCGCCAAAACAGAGGCGATCGAGTTCGACTGCACTGTTGAGGTCTTCGGCGGCGAGATGTTTAATTTGTAGAAAACGCACGGCTGTAAATTGTACACTGGAAAACACAGTAGCGATTAGCTGTTTGTTGCTAGTTTTGAGTCATGACTCACAAGTCTCCAGACATTAGTCTACTGCCAACGACCAATGACTGCTGATTAATGACTGCCGACTGCTGACTGCTGATTAATGACTGCTGACTAATAACCTAGGATAGTTATTGCGCGATGGTATCAACTCAATCTTTCGGGGTCGAATCGGGACTTAAGTATCTGTCTGAGTCAAAGCCGGCCCTGCAAAATCGATCGCCCAATCAAGAACTGTTACCGCTGACAGCCAGTGTTAACAGCAGCGATCGGTTGGAAATCGGAGGCTGCGAGGTGACAGCTTTGGTGGAGCAATTTGGCTCGCCGTTGTACATTTTAGACGAAGAAACGCTGCGGGCGGCTTGTACCCAGTACCGGGATGCTTTTAAGCGTTACTATCCGGGCGAATCTCAAGTGCTCTATGCTTCTAAAGCTTGGAGTTGTTTGGCAGTTTGCGCGATCGCAGCTTCGGAAGGTTTAGGCATAGATGTCGTATCCGCCGGAGAAATCCACACTGCACTGCAAGCCGGCGTGAGCCCCGACAAAATCTACTTCCACGGTAACAACAAATCCCGCGAGGAACTACAGCTAGCTGTCGAAAACGGCTGCACTACCGTAGCCGACAATTGGCGGGATTTAGAGACTTTAGCAGAGTTGGGAGAATTGGGTGTCAGCAGCCTCACAGGTGGGCCGACACGAGTTATGGTGCGGTTTACACCTGGAATTGAGTGTCACACCCACGAGTACATTCAGACGGGTCAAATCGACAGTAAATTTGGCTTCGATCCCAACTCGCTCGATCGAGTATTTACTTTCATCAGCCAACAGCCGTCGTTATTTTGCGTGGGAGTGCACGCTCACATAGGCTCTCAGATTTTTGAACTGCAACCCCATGACGATTTAGCCGAAGTCATAGTTCAGGCATTGACAAAAGCACAGAGTTATGGTTTGCCAGCAACAGAAATTAATATTGGCGGTGGGTTGGGCATTCGCTATACTGAAGCGGACGATCCTCCTAGCATTGAAGATTGGGCTCGTACGATTTGCAAGGCAGTGGTAGCAGCTTGCGAGCGGCAGCAATTGCCCTTGCCTAAATTGCTTTGCGAACCTGGTCGATCGCTCGTGGGTACAGCTTGCGTTACAGCTTACACCGTTGGCTCTAAAAAAGTCATTCCGGAAATGCGGACGTATCTAGCTGTCGATGGCGGGATGTCGGACAATCCGCGTCCTATTACCTATCAATCAGTTTATCGAATCCTCGCAGCCGGCAAAATGTCTGCTCCCTTAACGGAAACAGTGACAATTGCTGGGAAACACTGCGAATCAGGCGATGTTCTGATTAAAGATGCCAAATTGCCAGAGTGTGGGGCCGGAGATATCCTAGCCGTTCCGGCTACAGGGGCATACAATTACAGCATGGCTTCTAACTACAACCGAGTGCCCCGACCGGCAGCGGTTTTAGTTAGAAATGGGGAAGTTAACACGATTATACAGCGGGAAACTTACCAGGATTTGCTGAGGCTTGACCGCCTTCCTGAACGACTCGGAGCTCAAAAGTTAAAAGTTAAAAGTTAAAAGTTAAAAGAAAGACAATCCATGTTTACTTAGTGATGATTGCCTTTTCACTTTTAACTTTTGCCTTGTTCAGTCACGCGATTAGATTGACACTCCCCGGTCTAAAAACACGGGGATTTTCAGCATATTCCTTATAACAACTGTTCATGGTTCATGGGTTCGAGTGCATCACGGTTCGCGGTTCACAGGCGGTAGCGTTCGATGAACCATGAACAATCAACAATCTGGCTTTGACTTGACCCTCGTTCAGTCCTTATTGATTCAAGGGATCGATATTGGACTGGTTTTTGCCCTTGCGTATTTGGTGCTCGTCATTGTTGGCGAGCGCAGAACGCTGTGGATGGTACGGGGATTTATTATTTTGATGCTGGCGGCGGCGGTGAGCAACTGGGCTGGATTGAGGCTATTGCACGTTGCCCTCAACAGCTTGGTGACTGGTTCGGCTGTGGCAATGGCGGTCATATTGCAGTCGGAGTTTCGCCGATTTCTGGAACAATTGGGTCGGGGGGAATTTCGGCAATTGTTTGGACGCGATCGCCGACCAAATCCCGAACCGGACAGCGTAATAGATGAAATTGTGGACGCAGTAAAAGAACTTTCGCAAAACCGCACGGGCGCTTTACTAATTATAGAAACAGATTCCCCGATCGACGATCGAGATTTTTCGGTGCCGGGACTAAAGCTAAATGCTGAAGTTTCTAAAGAATTGTTGCAGACAATCTTTCAGCCGCAAACTTTGCTGCATGACGGAGCTGTTTTAATTCGAGGTTCGCGGATCGCGTCGGCGGGGGTAATTTTGCCTTTGTCCGATCGCAGCGCGTCGCGGCAGTTGGGAACCCGCCACCGGGCGGCGATGGGGATTACAGAACGGGTGCAAGCTTGCGTGTGCGTGGTGGTGTCCGAGGAAACGGGTTCTATTTCTTTAGCGCAGATGGGAATGTTAAATCGACCTTTGACTAGCAGCAAACTTAAGGAATTGCTGGAAGCAAAGCTGTTTCCGTCCGAGGGAGAAAGAGTTGTGGCTCCAATTCCGATCGGCAATCTCGGACGCCAGATAGGATTGAAGGGAGTGACGCTATTAAAACGGATACTGCGCCGTTAGTCGGGTAATCGGGAGAAACCATGAGTCAAGGAATTTGCTTGGAAAAGTTGCCGGAGGATCTGCAACAAGAACTACTGCCTAAGCACATAGCAGTGATTATGGACGGGAACGGGCGCTGGGCTAAGAATAAGGGGTTGCCGCGGATTGCGGGGCACCGCCGAGGAGCTAGCACTCTGAAGGAACTGCTGCGCTGCTGCAAAGATTGGGGGATTCCAGCTTTAACGGCCTATGCTTTTTCGACGGAGAATTGGGGGCGGCCGGCCGGAGAGGTGGATTTTTTAATGAGTTTGTTTGAGGGAAAGTTGCGGCAAGAATTGCGGGAGATGGTGGACGAGGACGTGCAAATTCAATTTATGGGGAATTTGCAGGCTTTGCCCAAGTCTTTGCAAGCCGAAATCGAGCGTTCTGTGACGGCCACTCAGCACAATCAAGGGATTTTGTTTACGGTGGCGACGAATTACGGGGGGCGTCAGGAGATTGTACAAGCTTGTCGGGCGATCGCCACTCAGGTGAAAGAGGGCAAGTTGCAGCCGGAGGAGATTGATGAGGTTTTATTTAAACGCTATTTGTATACTGCTGATGTTTGTGACCCGGATTTGCTGATCCGGACGAGCGGGGAAATGCGGTTGAGCAATTTTCTACTATGGCAAATGGCTTATTCCGAAATTTACATTACTGAGACGCTGTGGCCGGATTTTGATCGATCAGAGTTTCACCGCGCTTTGTCTACTTATCAGCAACGCAACCGCCGATTTGGCAAAGTCTAACGATTTTGGATTTGGGATTTTAGATTTTAGATTTTTTGGTTGATTTTTCAGTTTCCAAGTAGGTATCGATTGTGAGGGAGCATCTCCATGAAAGTAAAAAACGTTTTTACGAGCTGCGAGCGTCCCCCTCGCACTCCCATGTAAATGCTTGCACGCTTGATGCTTCTTACCTGGATTCCCCATCTAAAATCTAATATTAATTTCACTCATCTCCTGCTCAACATAACGATTTTAGATTTTAGATTGGAGGACAAATCTCAAATCTAAAATCTCAAATCAAATTAGGGGCCGGAAAAAACGGCCGCTTCAATGTCCTGACGTGAGAGGGAGTATTTGAATGCTCGCTGAATGTCTTGGCCGTCGGCTCCAGCATCGATGTAGCGGACGGTAAGTTGGTCAATATCGAGGGAGAGTTCTGCTTTCCATGTAAGTTGCTCGATCTGCCAGCAGTGAAGTTCTCGCTGATCTTGCTGGCAGCCGCGGCTTTTGAGCCACTGCTCGATTTCCGGGAGTGGATGGTTGTACAAAGGAGTGTCAGCGGAAGGAAGAGTCATAGGATTTTAGATTTTAGATTTTAGATTTTAGATTGGGGATTTCGGATTGAGAATTTCCGATTTTAGATTGGAGATTTGAGATTTGAGGCTTTAATTGCCGCGAATTAAGCCGATCGCGATCGCGAGTACCAAACATCCGATTAAGCTAGCTCCCATGATAAACAGAGCGAACATTTCTCCGGGGGAAAGAGGTCGATCCGTGGGATCTAGGTAAGCGGAGTTGTAAGTTTTTTTGTCAGATCCCGAAACCGGAGTAGTGAAGCCTGGGGGTTGCCCAATCACGTTCTGGCGAGAATAGCCTATTTTGAGGTCGTAGGCGAGGCGACGTTCTGGGTTGCTGAGGGTGGCGTAGGCGTTGTTGAGCTGCTGAAATTTGGCGGTGGCGACTGCGGGCGGCAGCTCGGTGGTATCGGGATGGTAGAGTTTGCTCAGTTCCCGGTACGATCGCCGAATTTCGATCGCTGAGGCTGAAGGATGCAGCCCTAACAAGCCGTAATGAGTGGAACCCAAGGGGGTTTTTCCGGGTATTTTCTGACTTTTGCTGTTTGCCGTTCCCTCGTTAGGAGTCACCTAAGCGCCTCTGGGCTTGTTGTGAATAGTTTTTGATTATTTTAGCTCAGAGTTGAGGGTAGCGCCACTGTCTGCTATGTCGAGGGGTGTTCGCGTGGGATAAGCGGCGGCAACTAACATCAAATTCAGCACCAAGATATTCCTGCCGTCCGCTTCATCGATTTGTGATGCCACTTACTGCGCGTTTGATATTGCTGACTCACCGATCGATCGGATAAGCTGATTTCGCCAGAACCTTTTCTCGACACTGCGGATATTTTCTGCAGATCTCAGTTGATCCAAGTAAAGCAGCAAATACTTTAATTCATCATCCGTCTCATCTCCCTCAAAGGGGTTTACTCGCACCAGATTGCCATAGCTGCGATCCCACTTTTGAGGCGTATCATCCACTGTAATGATTGACTCTAGACGATACCCTTTGCGCTTGACCTTTTTTAGATTTTTGCGATTGTAATATTCAAACCACTCAGGATCGTAAGCAACTGTGCAACGATCGCTTGCCCACACAAATGATAAAGTTTTAGGATTTTCAAAGATGGCTGACACAATTGCGATCGCATAAGACGGCGTAGAAGATGTCCAAACTGCAACCTCAAACCAGTCTATGCATTTTTTCAAAAAGACATCAAGAAACGGTCGTTTGTAAATGTGATAGGGCTCCACTAAAAAGTCAGCTTCCCGAGGGAAAGATGCTTCGGCAGCATAAATTAAAGTTTCATCAAGATCGAGGATCAATAGTTTTTTAGATCATCCATAATCAAAAATCGTTCATCACTATGTGTAGGTCTACTCCCTATGCATAATTCCTTTAAACTATGAATCGCCCGATTCCCTACGGGATAGCTTCGCTTCACGCAAATTTTGGACGTCTTCAACGCTAAGCCCGGTAATTTGGCTGATCGTGGCATTATCTAGCTGTGAGAGTAATTGTCGGGCGATCGCGAGCGCTTTTTGTCGCATCCCTTGTTCTATTCCTTCCTGAACAGCCTTAATAATCGCTCCCTGTTGGTCATAAATAAACTGTTCTCTTCTGTCCAAATCTTCCACTTCTTCTCGGCTTAACTTGGCTTGATTCGCAATCTCAAAAGCTTGATGTATTTCCGGTATGCTATCCATTGTTTCTGGGACTGATGTCAAACTTCTGGCATATTTCATGAAATAAATCCACTTATCTGCTAAACTTTCAAGTTGCTCCTGTCCTTTGTTAAACTTCGGCAACTCTACAAATACTAAGTCCACATCATTTTCCGGATAAGTCAAGTTGCTCTTTACTTCTTTGTACACAAATCTCGAAATGAATTCTTCTCTGTTAGCAAACATCTCATACCAATTTAATATGAAGCTGCATAGAATAAAGCTTCCAGAATGAAAGTGTAAGAAGATAGTGAACTCATTTC
>NZ_JAUBRN010000120.1:0-6889 GCF_036701875.1 Microcoleus sp. MON1_C5
TTTAACTGCTTATCAATCTATTCAACAAGCTCTCTCTATTGATGGCTCCATTTTTTCCCCTAGTTGAGCAATTACTAATTGGGATATGCCGCCAGGGCTGAAATTAGCTTTGTGCTGTTTTTTTGTTGGTTCGATATACAAAATGAAATCAGCACCAGATAAAGATGCTAAGTATTCTTTTCTAGCTCATATTGACCACAAGCGTATTACTCACAGCACGTTGGAAAATGTTATTGGCAGCTTTGTTATAGAGCTTGACAAGGCTCTGCGATCTAAATTATCTGTCACAAAGCGAGAGGATGCGCTCAAATGGCTAAGTCAAGCTCATGCAGAGTTAAGCAAAACAGCTTCTAACTTACCACCTCTCAATGACCTTGTTGTGGAGCTAGAGTATGAGTTACGAAATACTATACCAAAAGTTATTGATGCCACCAATCCAGATAAGGAACCTAAATACAGCCCAGGTATAAACATTCTAATTGGAGGAAACCGCTTGGGGCGTGGTGTAACTATTGAAGGATTGATGATTACTTATTACGGGCGTGATGCCAAGCAAAAGACAATGGACACAGTTCATCAGCACGCACGAATGTTTGGTTATCGCCAGGAATTGTTAGATGTTACTCGCCTCTTTTTACCCGAACACATTTTAGACGATTTCCGCGCTATCCATGAGTCAGATGAGGGTATGCGTGAAGTAATTGATGAGAACACTGGCAAAATTAAGCTTACGCCAGTGTGGGTTGGTCGAAAACTTAGACCAACCCGTGCCAATGTCCTTAATCCAGCAGCCATTGGTGCTTTTACCCCAGGATCTTCTATTTACCCCCGCGATCCATTGTGGAAAGCTTCTGAAGTTAAAAAACACACAGAAGCACTTGATAAACTTCTGTCTACATTTCAGGGAGAGGATGAATACCATCCAGTAGACATCGACTCTTTAATCGGGATTATTTCAGAAATGCCAAGCCGTTCCTGTTCTGGGTATGTCTGGGAAGATGAGCGAGTCAAACAGGCACTTGAAGCAATGAAAGCACAAGGTATCCATAAGGGTATTCTCAACGTTCGTCGAGGTAAAAAGGGTGATGGGCTGGACTTGAAAAACCAAACTCGACCTTGGGTTTCTGGTTTTGCACAAAGTCAGTGGCTAAGTAAGCCCAGACAAAAATACACTGATGTCCCTGTACTCGTTGTTATGTATGAAAAAGGTGAAAAACAACAAAAGAATTGGGATGATCAACCTCTCTATTTGCCCACACTGATTCTGCCTAAGAACAAATTCGTCTTTATGTTCAATTACTCAGAGGAATCAGAAGAAGTAGAAGAGCAGCAAGAAGATGAACTAGAAGGGGATGATTCAGAGGAAATAGACGAAAATTAATTGATACCACAAGAATCATATAATTCACCATAAGCCGTCATAGAAGGAAGCTGATAATTTTTTGTATAGCTATAAAAACGCTTAGGAAAAATATTCTGGTGCTAGGGTAGAGGTTCAATTTTTATTTGCCGAAGATGGAGAGGAGAAACTACCGTAAAAGTGCGGGTACTCATCGCGCAATAACTTTTCATCGTATCAGCCATAATCGTAACAAGTAAGTTTGGTAAAAGCGAGGAAATAACTATGGTCACTGCTACTGCTCTACAGGAGAATTTTACTTTAGAAGAGTTCATCACCGAGCCGCCCGATAACATGGAATTGGTAGACGGCCAACTTGTGGAGAAAAATGGCAGGACACTAAAGACGGGTAAAATTCAGTTAAGCCTGGGGGATGCTTGGAAAAATTACAAAGATGCTAGCGGACAAGGGGGAGAAGCTTATGTCGAGGTTCCTTGTCGCACTAACCAACAAATTCGCCGTCCCGATGTCGCTTATCTCACACCAGAATTAGTTGCACAATTGGGCAATCTTGCCACTTTACCCCAAAGTTTCCCCTTAGTTGCCGAAATAGTTTCACCCACCGATATCGCTGAAGATGTCTTTCTCAAAGCACAGGAATATTTAGAATCTAGCTGTCAGGAAGTCTGGTTAGTTTTCCCCGAAAGTCGTTTAATATTCGTCATGAATCAAAATCAAATATTGACATTTAGATCCGGCGATACCGCCACCACCCAACAAATCCTGATCGGTTTTAGCATCAATGTCGATCGATTGCTAGCTTAAACTAAATTCTACAACCTTTCATTTAGCAGCACGCGACACAAAACTCTCCTCTACCCGTTGCACCAGTTCTGAAATCAAATTGCTACAATATGTTTAAGACTCCTCAGTCCGCCTTCGCGGACTTCGTTTGTAGAGCATCGAAATTCTATTCGGTGGTATTTAATTAATATCCCACCCTTATCGGAGCAAATCGCCATGTCAGACGACTTTTCCTTAGACGAGCTTTTAAATAGAAGTTACTACGCCTTCAAAGACGCAGAAAACCAAGTGGGACAGTGCAATGTTTTAGTCATCGGCAAAACCGGCGTCGGCAAAAGTACCCTGATAAATTCAGTTTTTCGCAAACGCTTAGCAGAAACCGGAGTCGGCCGCCCCATCACTCAAGGCATTCGCCAATATACCAAACCCAATTGCCCAATTACAGTCTACGATACTCCCGGACTCGAACTCAACGCCGAACAAATTAAAGTTATTCAATTAAACGTTGCTAAACTGATTGAAGACCAAAGACTCCTGCACCCCAAAGAACACATTCACGTCATCTGGTACTGCATCAATCACAGCGCCAATAGAATAGAATCTGTCGAGGAAAACTGGCTAAAAGAAATGGAAGTCAAAGACGTACCAGTTGTTTTAGTGCTGACTCAGACGACATCTAAAAAGCCGGGCGAGTTTTTTAAGCAACTGGAACACATGAATTTGCCCGTCAGTCAAATCATCCCCGTCATGGCTGAACCGGAAGAAATTGATGAGGATTATACAGTAAAATCTCACGGTTTAGATAAGTTGGTAGATGCAACTTTTCAACTGCTGCCGGAAGTAGCTAAAAAAGCTTTTGTTAAAGAACAAATTGCTAATATTGCGCTCAAATCCGATATGGCATTTAAGTATCTAAGTGCTTATGTTGCAGGTTCTGCAATTGTCGGTGCCACTCCTGTACCGTTTGCTGATGCGCCGATTTTGATGGCGATGCAAACGGCAATGATTGCTAATATTACTGTGATTTTTGGAATGCCCTTTGATAAGGGCTTTATTTCGGCGATGCTGTCTGCTATTAGCGGCACAGGCGGGGTTACTGCTGTTGGCAGAAGTATTGTTACTAATTTGATTAAACTGATTCCGGGTGCGGGTACTGTTGTCGGCGGTGCTATCTCCGGTGCAACCGCAGCAGCTCTCACGCTTGCCCTCGGTTTGGCTTACATTGAGGTGCTTAAAGCTTATATGAAAGCTCAAGTTAATGGGGAACAACTTTCTTTGCAGCAGTTGACAAATATGTTTGTGGATTTGTATAAGGATTATGCTAGTTCTGGGCGTAAAACTTTGAAGGATGAGAAACCGGAGCAACCTAAACCTCCCAATCAAATTAATATTGAGTAAATTGGGCATAGGGCATAGGGCATGGGGCATGGGGCATAGGGCATAGGGCATAGGGCATAGGTTATTTGTTAGTTCCAATTCCCAATTCCCAATTACCAATTCCCAATTACCCATTACCAATTGATTGCTACAATATGAGTGAATTCTGCAAAAGAAAGTAAATGGCTATGGTAATGGCTGCCGTTTTATCAGAAAATGTTTCTCTAGAAGACTTCATGGCTAATCCCCCCGAGTGCATGGAATGGGTGGACGGGCCAATCGCGGAGAAATATGGCATGAGAGTAAAACACAGTCGCATCCAATCCAGACTAGAGCGTTCTTGGGGAAATGACAAAGATTCTAGCGGACAAGGCGGCGAAGTTTATACATAAGTTCCTTGTCGTACTGACAGGCGAGTGCGCCCTCCTGATGTAACTTATCTGACTCCTGAACTTGTTGCTCAATATGGCGATGTTCCTACTTTTCCTCAAAGCCCGCCGTTAATTGCTGAAATAGTTTCTCCTACTGATATTGCGGAAGAAATATTTCTAAAAGCACAAGAATATTTAGATTCAGGTTGTCTGGAAGCTTGGATTGTTTTTCCAGAAAGTCGCTGGATATTGATAATGACTCAAACTCAAAAGTTAACTTTTAACCTGGGTTCTACAGTCAGCACTCAGCTAGTGCTGCCCGGTTTTAGTGTTGCGGTTGATGAGTTGTTGGCTTGAAGGCAAAAAATTAATTAGGTATAAGTGCTGTGTGGCACAGTTCCGCCGTGAGGCTTGTAATAATTTGTGAAAAAGTCATTGACAAAATGCCGCTCGCTCCCCCCAGCCAATTAATAAAAAAAATTATCAATAAAAAATGCAGTTGTAAAATTGCACAAAAGCACAAACAGGGGTAAAATACTGATTGCTTTGTTTCCAAATTTAGCGTAAATTCCAATTGGGGAATTAAAACCAATAATTGAAATATGTCTAAGACTTACACTGTTGAATTGATCCACCAAGGCTCTACCTATACCGTAGAAGTACCCGAAGATAAACAAATTCTCCGCGCCGCTAACGACGCCGGCATTGAGTTGCCGAGTTCTTGCAATGCGGGGGTTTGTACTACTTGCGCTGGTAAAATTATTGAAGGGAAGGTCGATCAAGCTGATGGTATGGGCGTTAGTCCGGATCTTCAGGCAGAAGGTTATGTGTTGCTGTGCGTTGCTTATCCCCGATCGAACTTGAAGATAGAAACCGAAAAAGAAGACATTGTGTACGATCGCCAATTCGGTAAATCCTAGGACTAAGCTAAAATTGACCTAAGTACCGTTAGCGGTAAAACCACTATGGATCGCCCTATGACCACCCATTTCATTTCCGCAGAAGTTGACCTCCACGAGACGGCCGAGCAACTGCACTCGGCGATTGAAATTGAACTGCAAAAGTACGGCGAACCCCTGCGGTGGGCAGTCACAGACGTGGATGTCGATCGGCAAAAGGCTGTGGTAGAAGGCTACGTGCTCGTGGAAGCATCCTCCGCAACATCGTGAACCCCCGCCCTTTGACAGTGGTTTTGATAGTCCCCACAGGCGTTGGAGCCTCCATTGGTGGGTTTGCAGGAGATGCGCTGCCGGTGGCTAGGGCGATCGCCCAAATTTCAGACACCCTGATCACTCACCCCAACGTCCTCAACGGCGCTCAACTTTATTGGCCGATACCTAACGCTCTCTACGTTGAAGGTTACGCCCTTGACAAATTTGCTGCCGGATGCTGGGGACTGCAACCGGTACATCAAAATCGCATCGGCTTAATCCTCGATGCCGCGATCGAACCCGACTTGCAGTTGCGCCACTTGCAAGCGGCTGATGCAACCAGAGCTACATTGGGTTTGAATATAACTGATTGTGTTTTAACCGATCGCCCCCTGCAAGTAGAATTGCGTATTTCTGAATCAGGGGCATCCTGGGGAACCATCGGCAATCCAGACAGTTTATTGCGCGCAGCAGAAAAATTAATCAAACAAGCAAGAGTAGACGCGATCGCAGTTGTAGCCAGATTTCCCGACGATGAAGGCAGCCTCGCCCTCGAAAACTACCGCCGCGGCAAAGGAGTTGACCCCCTCGCCGGCGCGGAAGCTGTGATCAGCCACCTCGTCGTCAGGACGTTTAAAATCCCCTGCGCCCACGCCCCCGCCCTGTCTGCGCTTCCCCTCGATCCGCACCTGTCCCCGCGATCGGCTGCTGAGGAAATCGGCTATACTTTCCTACCTTGCGTGCTTGCGGGCCTCAGCAAAGCTCCGCAATTGGTAGCGCCAGAAAGCCAGCAGCACAATCAATTATCAATTACCGCCGATCGAGTCGATGCGGTGGTAATACCCGCCACAGCCTGTGGCGGCAGTGCTATTCTGAGTTTGAGTGGGCGATCGTCGGTACAAATCATCGCTGTGGGCGACAACAAAACCCAGATGCAGGCGACTCCAGAAAAACTCGGAATCAAAGCTTTGCAGGTAAACTCATATTTAGAGGCGATCGGAGTTTTGGTCGCTTTGCGGGCCGGCATCAGTCCAGCTTCCTTGGGTGCAGACATCTCCTCCCTGCGTTGTTTGTCTGACTAAACTCAACAAATCTAAAATCTCAAACCTCAAATATAAAAGTGATTAAGTGGCAGAAAAACTTCCCCAAAATCCTGAAATTGAACCCTTGACACGCACCCAAGTTTTAATAGCAATGGGCGTGACAGCAATTATGTTGCTGGCGGTAGCTAAATTGTGGTTGCTATTTGGATCGGTATCACTTTTGCCAGTCAAATTGATAGGAATCGACTTGCTCAAAGGATGTGCGCTCGGACTGGCAATTACAGGCGGCAGTGCGATCGTTTATCATCTCTGGCCCGGTTATCGCCGCAGTGCAGATGTTTACTTGGAAGTAGTGCTCAAACCTTTGTTTTGGCCGGATTTAATTTGGCTGGGACTGCTGCCGGGACTTAGCGAAGAATTGCTATTTCGAGGCGTGATGCTGTCTGCTTTAGGATTGAATGTTATCGGTTTAGTTTTATCGAGTTTTTGTTTCGGCATTCTGCACTTGGGAGGCATGGATCAGTGGCCTTATGCTGTTTGGGCAACGGCTGTCGGATTGCTGTTGGGTTACAGCGTTTTAGCTACTGGGAATTTGTTAGTGCCAATTACGGCTCATATCTGCACGAATTTGATTTCTAGTTGTGTTTGGAAGTGGGAACACAATGCCGTGAAGCGGTAGATCGATCGCACTACAATATTGAGGTCGGGGCGGGTCCACCCGTATCTCTGCTTAACCCTCTTTTGTCACTCTACGCAGAGGAAAACGTGCCATAAGGGATATTGAGGTTTTGAAAAATTGAACGA
>NZ_JAUBRN010000021.1:0-101872 GCF_036701875.1 Microcoleus sp. MON1_C5
AGACATAGCAGCTCCCGGGCATGAGTACGATACTTTACTACTATATCCACTACTCAAATAGAATGAAATAGCCCTGGGCATAATAGCGTGTTTTTACGATTTAAAACTCAATATGATCGCCCCGTCAAGCGATAATAAATATTCAGAAAACCCACAATATATTTCAAGCATCAATAAAGGGCAGCTCCATTACTATGCAGAGTACGGTCAATTTAGCGATTCCATTGCAGAATTGGGTCTTGGAATGAAAGAACACACCAAGAACTATCATTACACGATCGTCTCATCAATGGGCCCGGTTCAAACTAGGCACAATCACCGCGAACCAGCACAATTTGAAAGCGCGATCGCGATCGCGATCGCCAAACCTACTGACAGGAGCCCCCCCGGGAAATCCTACACTGGCGCAGTATTTGCTTACAAAGAAAAGGGTAGCAATCTAATAGAATTGATTAGTGCTATATGCGAGAGCGATCGGAAGAACGCAAGTTATGCAGAAATTTGGAGTTCGCCAACTTTTGACGGAAAAAAAATTCACTGCCAGCCCGGAACAACGTTATGGCCAAGAAAATTCACTGCGAGCCCGGAACAAGGTTAAGGTAAGACCTTGAAACTATTTTGCGTCACTTTTTGACCGTCTAAGTAAAATTGAAACTGCCAATTGCCAGGTTTGTCATCTTGTTTAAAATTGTACCAGCACCAAGTATTTAATCGATCGCCCGTCGTTTTTAAATAAGATTGACTCTGGGCTGCGAATAGTCCTTGAGGGTTGACAACCTTACAATAACTTCTATATTCTCCTTCTGGCAAGTTAGCAGCACTTACAGCAAAATAGACTTTTTTGTTTTGCTTCAAAGACCAAAAATCTCTAGTTTTTGTCGATTCTAGTTCGTCAGTTAACATCACTTGAGTCTGAGGATTTAACTTTACTTGGTTGATTACTGGTTTGATATTGACTGCTGTTTGAGGTTCGGGAAAATTCCCGAGCAAAGGAATAAAAATAGCAGCAATTGCTGTTAATAATCCGACTGATATCAGTGCGAGTTTTGACTTGTTACGCTGCTGAACTACCTCTAGGGGAATCAAAGCATTGAGGGCAGCATCCGCCGAAGGATAGCGGTGTTTGAAATTAGGTTCCACCATTTTTTGCAGCCAGTCAAGAAACTCGGGAGTTAGCTGCGGCAAGCGATGTTTAAAATTAATCCGCCCGGTATCGTCCATCAAGCTGCCAACTTCGGTAGAATTGATGCCGATTAGCAAGCAAATTAGCGTCGCGCCGAGACTGTATAAATCCGATGCAACAGTTAGCTGCCGATTGAACATTTGTTCTGGCGGCATAAAGCCCAAAGTGCCTTTAACAACGCTGCTGGCGGCCACTTCTCCCCCGCCGATTCTAGCAAATCCGAAATCGACAAGGCTGACATTCATCCGGTCATTTACTAAAATATTTTCGGGTTTTAAATCTCTGTGGATGACTGGCGGAACCCGATTTTGCAGGTATTTGAGTATTTCTAACACAGAGATAGCAATTTGCTTGATTTGTTCGGGCTTCCAGCGGTTAGAATTTGCCAAGGAAGGGGCATTTTTGTATTCTTGCACCATGCAGAAACCCGATGCAGTTGGGAAGGAATCTAAATAGCGGGGAATGCTAGGATAGTCGAGTTCTCGCAAAATCTGAATTTCTTGTTCGCAAGCTTGATATTGATCCCAATTAGCGCCTGTTTGGGCAAATTGAAATTGTTTGACGACGACGGAACGTTTGGTATTAATTTCGGTAGCGAGATAAGTAACTCTACCGCCAGCGCGATTGTGTCCGAGTTCGCGGGTTATTTGATAGCCGTAGTTGGAAAAGTCAGGAAAAGCATTCATAGGTAAATAGTTGATAGTTAGTAGTTGAGAGTTGTGAGAGTTAATAGCGAGGTTTTTAAGAGTTGGATTTAAAGCGAACTCTCGAAACAATCCGCCAACAACAGGCAGGAATGCAGACTCTTAATGTTTGGTAAAGTTTTTAGTGAGGACTTCAGTCATTGAGGTGGAAAGTCCTTGCTGCGAACATTTTTTTACGGTTTAATTAAATTTGGTCGGGATTTGCGATAGTTGGCAAGCATTCTTTTTGGTTTAAAAACGATCGAGTCAATTAACGGAATTCCAGTGACGGCTAGAGATGTCATTATCGTTCCTCCTACAACTAATATTTCTCTGGGTTCAACCCATTCTAAGTGAAATTTTAAATTTAAAAAGTTTATAAATGCTACTGACAAACTCATACAAAATCCGGCAGTAAGAAAAGCTCTTTTGGTAGCATCTACTTCAAAAATTTGTCTGGCTATCTGCTGGTCAATCAGCTTGTTAAATACCGAATGGACTATCTTGCCAATCAGGGATGCCAGCGTTATAATCAAGACGACTATAAAGCTCTTCGCATACAATGTAAATAATAAAAGTAGCATAATAACTACTGCTACTATCGTAATATTTTTGATCGTAACATTCGTAATCGTTCCTACTATTAAGGCGGCAAGTAAAGTTACTGCGAGCGAAACCAGCACTGACCCAGCATACACAAAATTCCTTAATTGATAATCGATCGTACCCTTCGCGATATCAAAAAGAATACTGGTTAATATGCTGCTAATAAAACTAGAAAAAATCACTCCTGTTAACCCTCCACATAAAGCTAGAAACCCATTAAAATCATATTTGTTTAATTTGGCTGTAATGGCGATTTCGGCGACTAAAAATCCCAAAAAGCCACTCGTACAACAGATGGGAAGCATGATAGTAGTAGTCCCCGGATACAAAAAGATGTCAACCTCCAGATAGGGGTAACTAGCATAATCAATCCAGTAAAATATCCAAACTATTAACAGCAAACCGCACATACAAGTTGCTAAAATCAAACACCACATAAAAGTCAGCATGAATACAGACAAAGAATTAGTTTTTTGCGGTACGGGCAGCGGGGCTGTTGTAGCTTGCAATTCTATTGTATGAGTTTCGGGTTCAGAATTTGCGCGCAAGATGATTTGGCGGTTGTAAGTTTGACTTGCCAGCAATTTACTCGTATCGACTGCGATTTTGCACTCGATATTATTGCTTTCAAATGCCTGCGGTTCAAAGGATATCCAAGAGTGGTCGTAGGGCGTGTGGGGCGGATCGTTCGGATGCGGCGCGACTTCCCACCTGCCACAAAGTATTGTATCGGGAATTGGGTTGCTAATGGCAATCGTCCCTGTTAAGATTTTTCCATATTCTGTGGCGGTGAATTGAATGCGATCGCGCTCAATTCTCACTTTCGGCAAGCTGCGGACATCCAAAGATTCTAGCGCAGTTAAAGCATCAGCCGCCGACTGATATCTATCTTGAATTCTCGGCGCTACCATCCTTTCCAGCCAGTTCATCCAACCTTGCTGCAACGGCGGTACTAAATGCCGAAAATGAATGCCATAATTAGCATCAATTAAATTACCGACATCCCCTGATTTTGTCCCTGTTAACAAACAAATCAGCGTTATCCCCAAGCCGTAAAGATCCGAGGCTTTGGTTAATTCTCGGTTGAACATTTGTTCCGGTGGCATGAATCCCATCGTGCCTTTGACAACGCTGCTGGCGGCAATGTTTCCGCCTCCTAACCGCGCAAAACCGAAGTCTACTAAGTAAACATTTAACTGTGCGTCGATTAACAAGTTTTCCGGTTTGATGTCGCGGTGAATTATCGGCGGTTTCTGAGCTTGCAGGTAAACTAAAATCTCTAAAGTGGCGATCGCAATTTGTTTGATATCCGGCGGCGAAAAAGTCCGCGCGACAGCAGATTCGGCATTTTTGTATTCCTGCACCATGCAGAAACCGCTGTCAGTTTGAAAAGAATCGAGATAGCGTGGAATGCCAGGACGATCCAGATTTTGCAAAACTTTAATTTCTTGTTCGTAAGCTTCGTATTCTGCCCAGCTAGCACCTAATTGGGCAAATTGAAATTGCTTAATTACAACGGATTTTTTTGTGTTAATTTTTGTGGCGAGATAGGTGACGCGGCCGCCCAAACTGTTGTATCCGAGTTCGCGACTTATTTGATAGCCATGTTGGGAAAAGTCAGGAAAAGCGTTCATAGGTAATTACTATGGTTTGTAGTAAGGACTTTAGTCCTGAAGCCGTTATCTTATAAGGACTAAAGTCCTTACTAAGAACGAAACGATCGCTATTACTAACATAACTTTTTTGAAAAAAGGCGGCAAGTGTGATAGGATTTGATTTCGCGATCGGTTCTAGCGGGGAGCAGTCGCTAGAGGAAACGGGGAAAGTTCGGTGCAAGTCCGGCGCTGTCCCGCAACTGTAATGAAACCCTAAGGGTTTTTCAAGTCAGAATGCCCGCCGATATCTAACTCACTTTTGAACGCATCTGCGAGGTACGGATGATGGATGGAATTAACACGGCTGTACGCACCAAGCACAGTCTACTTGTTTGCACTGCTTGCGCTAGTGTTTGGAAAAACGGCAAGCGCGAAGGCAAAAGCGGCGGTCAACAATTCATGGAAAATTTGTCGCAACTCGCTAAAGATTGGGAGTTTTCTGATAAGTTTGAGATTCAAGAGGTTGAGTGCATGAGTGCTTGCAGTCACTCTTGTGCGGTGTGTTTTGCTGCTGTGGGGAAGTACACTTATCTGTTTGGCGATTTACCAGCAAATGAGTCGGAAAGCGTCGAGGCTGTACTCGAATGCGCGGGTCAATACTATGCTAAACCGGACGGTTTGTTGCCTTGGTCTGAGCGTCCTCAAGCTCTGAAAAAAGGCGTTTTAGCAAAGATTCCACCACTACCAAATTAGATAGGTTGGTAGTAAGAAATTTAGTTTTTTCCCTTTCGTTCCTAGGCTTTGCCTGGTAACGCATACGCAGAGGCTCTGCCTCGTATTAAAAGCGCTCCTTTATTCCAGCGAGGCAGAGCCTCTAGATCGGTATTCCCAGGCAGAGCATCGGCACAAGATATCCCACTACCAAATAAGCACAAAATTATCAATGCACAAAATCCCTGTTACTGTCATCACTGGTTTTCTCGGTAGCGGCAAAACTACCTTAATTCGCCACTTATTGCAAAATAATCAAGGTCGCCGCATTGCTGTTCTGGTTAACGAATTTGGCGAAATTGGAATTGACGGAGAATTGCTGCGCGATTGCCAAGTTTGCGACGAAGAAGAAGATGTCAGCAGCAATATTGTAGAACTAACAAATGGTTGTCTTTGCTGCACTGTTCAAGAGGAATTCTTGCCGACTATGCAGGAATTGTTGAAACGCAGAGAACAAATTGATTGTATCTTAATTGAGACTTCTGGCCTCGCACTTCCTAAACCTTTGATTCAAGCTTTTCGCTGGCCGGAAATTCGCACGGGTGCTACTGTAGACGGTGTTGTTGCTGTTGTCGATTGCGAAGCTATTGCTAGCGGTTCTTTTGTCGGTGATATTGATGCTTTGATGGCACAGCGGCAAGCTGATTCTAGTTTAGATCACGAAACTCCGATCGAGGAATTGTTTGAAGACCAGTTAGCCTGTGCCGATATGGTACTTTTAACGAAGGTCGATCGCGTAGATGCTGAAACTCACAAGAAAGTCCAAAGCTGGTTGCAACAAGAGTTGCGTCCGAGTGTGAAAATTGTTCCGTGCAAAGGTGGCGAAATTAACCCTGATGTGCTAATGGGATTTAATGCGGCGGTTGAGGATGATTTGGAGTCTCGTCCGAGTCACCACGACACTGAGGAGGAACACGAACATGATGATGATATTAACTCGACTTTCTTTATTGCCGATCGCGAATTTGAACCTGAAGCATTGGTGAAAAAACTGCAATCCTTGATGCAGCAGGAGGAAATATATCGGATTAAAGGGTTTGTGGCGGTTCCCAAGAAACCGATGAGGATGGTGTTGCAAGGTGTGGGATCGCGGATAGAATATTTTTACGATCGCCCCTGGCAACCTTCCGAACTCCGCCAAACCAAATTAGTCCTGATCGGTCGAGAGTTAGAGCGCGATCGAATTGCAGCTATGATTAACAATTAATTGTCATCTGAGAGGGGCGGGTTGATCGATATTTGGAATTGCAGCAAATATTATTGGTCAAACTCGCCCCTACAAGCTCTCACGAACAATTTATTAACATTATTTAATATTGTGACCACTGCCAGCAAGTCTAGTGTAAAATAGCGATAATGGTTATCATTGTACAATAATCGAGGTCAAGTATGGTGACTGCTGGGGCGATCGAATCAGTTCCTGTTACCGTTCTCACGGGTTATCTCGGCGCAGGCAAAACTACGCTACTGAACCGCATTTTAACACAGGAACACGGCAAAAAAGTTGCAGTCATCGTCAACGAATTTGGCGAAGTAGGCATCGACAACCAACTGATAATTGATGCCGATGAAGAAATTTTCGAGATGAACAACGGCTGCATTTGCTGTACAGTCCGAGGTGATTTAATTCGGATTATCGGTAACTTAATGAAGCGGCGAGACAAATTCGATCACATAGTCATCGAAACCACAGGTTTAGCCGACCCCGCACCCGTAATTCAAACATTTTTTGTAGACGAAGATATGCGGGACAAATTGCTGCTAGACGCAGTTGTCACCGTAGTCGATGCCAAGCACATCTGGCAGCACTGGGACGCAGACGAAGCTCAAGAACAAATTGCCTTTGCTGATGTAGTTTTGCTCAACAAAACTGATTTAGTGAGTGAGGAAGAGTTGGCAGAATTAGAAAAGCGGATTCGCGCCATGAATGCAATGGCAAAAATTCACCGCACCCGCAACGCTGAATTAGCAATGGATGCTTTGTTGGGCGTTAAAGCATTTGATTTGAACCGGGCATTAGAAATCGAACCCGACTTTTTGGGCGAACACACTCACGAACACGACGAAAGTGTTACCTCAGTAGCCATAGTAGAATCCGGCGCCATTGACCGCAACAAATTTAGCGATTGGATGGAGGAATTGTTGCGAACTCAAGGTCCGAATATCTTTCGGACAAAAGGCATTTTGAATGTCGCCGAAGACAACCAGCGATTTGTTTTCCAAGGAGTACATATGGTGTTTGATGGCCGACCAGATAGACCTTGGAAAGCTACAGAAACTCCGAAAAATGAACTCGTCTTCATTGGTCGCAATTTAAACGAAAATCAATTGCGAGACGATTTTCGGAAATGTCTGGTTTAACTGACATATTGAAGCATTTTTAATAAGCCTTTTAGGAACAGGTAAGATGCCTGTTTCACAGGAATAAAATTCATCTCTTGTGGAAGGGAACAGGCAAGATGCCTGTTCCACAGGAATAAAATTAATTTCTTGTGGAACGGGCATCTTGCCCGTTCTTAAGAAGATTGCAACATCTCAGATTCAATAAATATGGCTAACAAAAAGACAAGTAAAAGTGAACAAACCCTGCAATTTCACGCTAAAGAAATGCTGTCTGACTACGTAACTTCTGTTACTTGGTCGCCGGATGGTACAACTTTAGCAGTCTGTTCTGCTGCGGGCGAAGTGATGCTGGCGGGAGTAGGGGCCGTTAATGAATTGTCCTTGCAAACGCTACAAAGTGCTACGGGTAAATCAGCCGATTGCTTGTCTTTTTCCCGCGACAGTCAATTCCTAGCTGCTGGCGGACAAGATGGAAAAGTGCGAATTTGGCGCGTTAATTCTGGGGAATTAATTGCTGATTTGGATAACCAGCGCGTCTGGGTTGACAAATTAGCTTGGAGTCCCAACTGCAACCAGTTAGCTTTCAGTATGGGCCGCTACGTTCAAGTATGGAATGCTGAGGATAAGGTTGTTGAAGTAACGCTGAATTTCGATTCATCATCTATCTTAGATTTAGCATGGCATCCTATGGTTCAATATCTGGCAGTTAGCGGCTATCAAGGTGTCAAAGTTTGGCATGGCGAAGACTGGGACGAAGACCCGGAAATTTTATCAGTACCCTCCGCAACAGGTGCAGTTTCTTGGTCGCCACAAGGGGAATATTTAGCTTGCGGCAATATGGACAATACTCTAATTGTTAATGAATGGGGCAATTTTGAACCGTGGGTAATGCAGGGTTTTCCGGGGAAAGTTCGAGAGTTAGCTTGGTCGGATAAAACTAATTCCTTGGGTGCGCCTTTGTTAGCTGCTGCGAGTTCGGAAGGCATTTCAGTGTGGGAAAAACACGCTGATGAAAGTGTCGGTTGGGATTCTTGGGGGTTAGAAGTTCATGAAAAAGTTGTAAATGCGATCGCGTTTCAACCTAACACATTTTTATTAGCTTCCGCCGCCGCAGACGGTCAAGTTTGTTTGTGGTCTGAAGCAGAACAATTGCTGCAAATTCTAGAAGGTGCAGAGGGCGGTTTTTCCTGTCTGGCATGGCATCCCGAAGGCCAGTTTCTCGCCGCTGGCGGATGCGGTGGCGAATTGCTGGTTTGGTCATAAATCTATGCGCGGCAAAGAGTTCGGGCTGAGCAAGCTGTTATAAGTAGGGCGTTAAATTACTTTTTGCGTAAGTAAGCGTAAAAAACGTACAACAGATAGAGCCTCTGCGTCCTGGACTGTTATCCTCTCTTTCTTGTCAAAATTCCTTGACTGGGACTGAACAGCAAAGCCCCTAAAAATAACCCAAAAATAACTAATACAATTGCCGCCCCAGACGGCATATTCAAATAATAGCTGAGATACATACCAGTCACGCTAGCTGTAATCCCAATAATTGCTCCCAATCCCATCATTAAATGTAGCTCTTTTACCAACAAATACGCCGTTATTCCGGGTCCGATTAACAGAGAAATTACTAACAGCGCCCCCACAGTTTGCAAACTCGCAACAATCGTCAGTGTAATCGCCGAAATCATCCCCAAATAAATCCAATTTACAGGCAAACCGGACGCTTGCGCCCCCAGCGGGTCAAAAGTATAGAATAGCAGTTCTTTGTAAAGGAGTTTAACCGCTACCAAAATAATCAAAGTTATGACAAAAGTCTGCTGCACGTCAGCAGGTGCAACTGACAAGATATTCCCGAACAAAAAACCGTCTAAATCTAATTTGGTTGTCCGCAACAGGCTAATTAGCGTAACGCTAATTGCTAAGAATGTAGATAAAATTAATGCCATTACAGCATCAATTTTTAGACGAGATTGAGATTGAATCCACGCCATAATTACCGCGCTGATAATTCCCGATATAAACGCGCCGAGAGAAATATTGAAACCTAAAGAAAAAGCTACTGGCAATCCTGCTAATACTGAATGGGCAATCATGTCAACCATCATTCCCATTTGCTGTACAATTAAATAGGAGCCCACAACGGCGCAGAGAATTCCTAGCAAAATGCCGACGGCGATCGCATTTCGCATGAACTCGAATTTGAGGGGCTCAATTAGTAGGTTTAACATTGAATTAGGTCAATAATAGGATTTTTTCAACTACAATCAACTGCACAGGCGGGCCGCCCGTGCCACAATCAACTGCACAGGCGGGACGCCCGTGTCACAATCAACTGCACAGGCGGGACGCCCGTCCCGCCATCAACTGCACAGGCGGGACGCCCGTGCCACAATCAATTTTAAAGATAAATCTTTTTTTGCTTACGCTGAAACTAAACTTAAATCGTATCCATAGGCTTTTTGAATATTGGCTGCCGTGAGCACTTCCCGGCAGGAACCAGTTGCAATTAACTGCTTATTTAGCAACAATAAATTGTCGTACTGTTTTAAAGTTTCCCCTAAATCGTGGCTGATTACTAGCAATGTTTTATTTTCAGATTTTAGTTCGGCAAAAATATCGAAAATAATTTCTTCGGTTGCTTTGTCGATCGCGTTAAAAGGCTCGTCGAAAAAGAATAAATCGGCTTGTTGGGCGATCGACCTTGCTAAGAAAATCCGCTGCTGCTGCCCGCCAGACAGTTCGCCAATTTGTCGATCGCGCAAATCCCACATTCCCACCCGCAGCAAAGCAGCTTTGACCAATTCTTGCGACTGCTTCGAGGGCGATCGAAACCAACCAGTCTTGACAGTTCGCGCCATCATCACCGCATTCCACACCGTAATCGGATAATCCCAGTCAATTTGCGATCGCTGCGGCACGTAAGCCACCCGCGACAACTGTTCCTTCAGCAGTCGCCCCTGATATTTCACCAAACCCCGACAGGCCGGGATCAATCCCAGCATCGCTTTCACCATCGTGCTTTTCCCTGCGCCGTTGGGGCCGAACACACCGGTTAATTGTCCGGGATCTAACTGGAAATTCACGCTGTTGAGGGCCGCAATTCCGCGATAATTGACAGCCAAGTCTTGCACTTCTAGCATAATTAGAGATTTTGAGAACGATTCTTGTTCGTAGCTACTAGAATAGGATAACTCGAAAAAGCAATAACGATTATCGTTCCAAAGGTGAAAATGTTAAAGAACTTGGCTGGAAAAACCCGCAGATTGTGGGGTACGGCTGTTTTGGCAATTGGCTGCGGAGTGGTTGCGTGCAGTGGAGGACAGAACGCAAGCAATCGGGCGCCAGAGAGTCCCGCCGCGACTCAAACTCCAGCCAGTCGGGCGGCCAACTTGCCAAAAGTCGTGGCCACGACGGGCGTTATCTGCAACCTAACTAAAGAAATCGCTCAAAGTTCGATCGACACCACCTGTCTGATAGAGCCGGGAGACGACCCTCACGCCTATCAAACCAAGCCGGAAGACCGCAAAGCGATTGAAACAGCAAATCTGATTTTATACGGTGGCTACAACCACGAACCCAGCATCATTAAATTAATTCAATCCAGCAGTAATCCAGCGCCCAAAATCGCCGTCCACGAAGTCGCCGTTCCCAAACCGCTGATGAGTCAACACGAGCACGAACACGGTGAAGAGAAAGCGGAAAACCAACCCCACGCAGAAGGCGAAAAAGTCCCTGACCCTCACGTTTGGCATAATCCTCAAAATGGTCGGCGCATGGTAGAAACAATTCGCGATGAATTGATCAAAGTTTCCCCCACCAATGCTCAACTTTATACAAAAAATGCAGCAAGCTTAACAGATGAGTTGCAAAAAATAGATACTTGGATAAAAGCTCAGATTGCGACTATTCCAGCCCAAAAACGCAAGTTAGTAACAACTCACGATGCTTTGAGTTACTATGCCGATGCTTACGGTTTGGAGATTGCTGGAGCTTTGCAGGGTGTGACAACAGAGGAACAGCCCACCGCAGCAAGAATTGCCGAATTGTCCTCAGAAATTAAGACCGCAGGAGTGCCGACAATTTTTGCCGAAACTACAACTAATCCGAAGTTGATGGAGACTGTGGCGAGGGAGGCTAATGTCGAAATTTCCGACAAGGAACTTTACAGCGACGAGTTGGGCGGCCCGGGCACTGGTGCTGATACATATCAGGGAATGCTGAAAAATAATACTTGCGCGATTATTTCGGGCCTCGGTGGTAATTGTACTTCCTTTGCAGGAGAAACTGCACCAAATCCCAAACCATAGAATTTCTAAAGTGCGCCTCGCAAGCACCTTACATTTGCTCGGTACACAGCAAAACGCAGCGTTTGCACTCGCAGGGGTTTTCTATTGCAAACGCAGCGTTTGCAGCGATGACTTTAAGGTGAATTTTGCTCCTCGGTACTGGGGGGTTTTTGGCCAATTCCCAATTGCTTCTTAGAGGATTTTAAGTCTTTCCAAAGCGCCTTAATATCTTTATAGGCTTTCTCAGCGCTAATTTTTCCCCCAGTTTCGAGCGAGCAAATATAAGTTATTTTCTGAGCAAACTCCTGCAAGTTGGCATTAAACGCCAAGTTTTCTGGCGTGAAATCGCCGTAGTAGCGATTGCGAGGATGTAAAAAATCTTCCCGCTCTTTCATTGCCCCCTCCTAATTCAACTTTTGGTTCGGTCTCTGTTTTTAATAGCACTATTGGTACTCAGTATCGCGGCGCTAACTTGCTTCTATTGTATTGCGTAAGTAGCAATTGTGCTTTTTCGCTCTGTATTGAGTCTATTAATGCAATTTTAACCTTAGTTTAGCTTTATGTTAACTTTTCTTTAACCTAAAAGCAAAAAAATGGGAAATGCGCTGTTCGCATCTCCCTTTCGATAGATTTTAGAGTAGTTGATTAATCTTTTTTGAAGCCGAATATTTATTTGTGGCATTCGCAGCCGGTGTGGCCGCAGCCGCTGCCGTTGGGGTGGCCGTCAGCGCAAGCGCTGGAACAGTATGTTTTGCCGTCTTTTTCAATGGCTTCACTGAGGCTGACAACGCACGAGCATGAAGGACAGGCACATTTTGTTTGGGTGGCGGTAGTCATTTTAAATTCTCCTGGTGGGGTTGTTTGTCTCTACTAATATCTGAACACATATTCAGATATTAGTCAAGGGAATGTAAAAGTTTTGTTACAAAAGGTTTGTCGATCGCACTAAAATGAAAATGAGAATTAAAACCAGGCGGGAAAAGATGTCACCCAACTCTGCTGTTAATGGAGCGATAAGTCAGCCTCGCGAACAAAACGATACACCAACGTGCGATCCATCGCACCTAGTTGACTGTTTGCGGGCCGGGGACATCCAAACACAAGTTCTCAACACCGCAAAAGCGCAGCGGATGGCAGAGTTTTTCAGTCTTTTGGGAGATGCGAACCGCCTGCGGCTGCTGTCGGTTTTGGCAAAACAAGAACTGTGCGTGTGTGACTTGGCTGCGGCGTTGAGTATGAGCGAATCAGCAGTATCGCACCAGTTGCGGGCATTGCGGGCGATGCGGTTGGTAAGTTACCGCAAGGTTGGGAGACAAGTTTTTTATAGTTTACTCGATCGCCACGTTTTGGAACTTTACCAAGCAGTCGCCGAACACTTAGACGAAGCCGATTAAGCTTTTGGGCGTGTGGCAGTGGCCAAACAGGGCATTGAGAATGGATTTAAAATTGTGTAGGGGCGGCTTTTACCAATAATTTCGGCCTAAGACCAATAATCTCGTAAACCCGCCCTCACCAAACTCAATATCAATCTTGGACGGTGTGGCCCGTAGCAACAACGGCCTGTGAAATTGATTCTTCAGAAGCTTGAGCTTCAACTGTAACAGTCTTAGCTGCGACATCCACATTGACAGTAGCATCGGAGTCAACAGTTTTGATGGCTTTGGTAATTGTATCAGCGCAGCCAGAGCAGACGATCGAGGGAACGTTAAGTAGTATTGCCATAATTCAGCCAGATTTCGTAGATGACAGTATTATTTTTTATTTTAATCTAAATTCGTGAAACACGCGCTTTTCCCGATTGCGGCAGGGGTTTAAGCCCCCTGCCTCAAAGCTCAATTCGCTTAAAACCGACTGTAGAGTTTGACATTAAAAGTTATCATTTAGGACTAATGCCAACTGGCAGATTAAACAAAGGTATGTAGTTGCACTTGGGCGCTCTTTCCTAAGCTAAGAGCCCCCAAGCGCAACTACGTACCTAACAGTTAACGCCTAGTTGTGACGGTTGGCATTAGTCCTAACAATATCACTTCAAACTTAATACCTTTGAATGTAAATTAGTATCCGGTATGCACCGCCCAACGGCGGCGGCTACAGGACGTAAACTGGCAACTAAATCTACCATATCTGGCAAAGAAAGAGCTTGCCGCGCGTCAGAAACGGATTTTTCTGGTTGCGGGTGACACTCAATAATCAATCCGTCTGCACCGCAAGCAACCGCTGCTTTGGCTAGTGGTGCGACTAATTCTCGCTTGCCGACGGCGTGAGAAGGGTCTACAATTACTGGCAAATGAGTTAACTGTTTCAGCGCTACGACTGCACCTAAATCTAATACATTGCGGGTGTAATTATCGAAGCTGCGGATGCCTCTTTCGCAGAGAACTACATGAGGATTTCCGTGACTGAGAATGTATTCGGCGGCCATCACAAATTCTTCGATTGTGGCTGACAAGCCGCGTTTTAGCAGCACTGGTTTTCCGGCTTGACCGATCGCCTTTAGTAACTCGAAGTTTTGCATATTCCGACTGCCTAGTTGCAGCATATCAGCATAGGTGACAACTGGCTCGATTTGGGCGATCGACATTACCTCTGTCACGACGGGCAAACCGTAACGCCGGCTGACATCGGCTAAAATTTCGAGTCCCTCAATTCCCATCCCTTGGAAAGCATAGGGAGATGTGCGGGGTTTGTAGACTCCGCCCCGCAAAGCTTGCACGGAGGTGGCGGATAGTTGGCGGGCGACTGTTTCCATTTGTGCGGAACTTTCGACGGTACAGGGGCCGCCGATGATTAATAATTCTTCGCCGCCGACTGAGACTGTTTCTGAGAGTTTGACAATTGTTTGGTGTTCGGGATGAGATTTGGTTACGAGTTTGGCTTCTAACATGATGGTATTTTCCTGGAAATTTATGTGGGTGGTTGACAACAAAAAACCCGGAACTTTTAGGAGTTCCGGGTTGGTGCGAAAAGACAGCGCGACAATTTACCCAGAACTTTGGTTGGGCCAAAAATAAAAGCTGTAGTACCAGTTACTGAATAATGTCATTGCTGTTTTCGCTTGTACTGGATTGGTTGTTGGGAAAAGAAGTAGAAAAAACAAAACCGCAGGTGTTAATCTGCGGTTCGCCCGGATGTTCACAGTGAATTGCCAATTCACTCCGGGCGAACTTGGCTGTACCAAAAATAAAAATAGCTGCTGGCTGTGAACATAGTTGAGGTGCTGCGATTTGTGGATTAAACACAATACTATTGGACAAGCTAGCACAGGGAGAGGGGGATGTCAAGTTATTTTTTCCAAAAGTTTTGTAGAGTGGGCGCTCTTGTCCCCCCCTTGTGTTTTGGGGGGCTAGGGGGGATCGAGGGGCTAAGTAGTAAGGTGGAGTTCGATCGCTCTTTTCGCCCCTTAATCAGGAATATGTCTTGTTTATAGCTTCGTTTCAATAGTCCCTAACGGCTCTTATTAAGGGGGGCATGAGTATTTAAAGTCCTCATCTATATCTCGTTTCTAGCGCAGTTTAGATCCCCCCTAACCCCCCTTAATAAGGGGGGAACAAGAAGCACTCAAATTTAACCCGTTATCCCCTTATTAAGGGAGATGGGAGGGGGAACGATACTTTGATGCAAGGGAGAGAGATTGATTAATCCCAGCCGAAATCTCGATCGCACAATTCGGCTAGTCTTTGGTTGTGCGATCGAAAATATGCTCTCAATTGGTCGTATACTGTCTCGCTGATGGGGGGATATTGGGTGGCGTTGTACTTTTCGTAGGTTTGTAGTTGGTGGGGCGGTAAGTCTAAAAATTCGAGGACGGTGTTGAGGATTTCCGATGGATTGCTATACAAGTCTTCGCTTTTGAGGATTAAAAGTTGTGATTTGGGAAAAAGTTTCATCCAGGCTGGGAGTTGATCCGCGTAAATGCCGCGGGTTAGATAGCTGTGGTGTTGGTGTTCGTAACTATAATATTTGGGGTTGGCTAGGAGTTTTTCTATTTCGCCTTTGAGTCTTTCGGGTTCGGCGGCGATCGCGTCTTCTAATGAGAGAGTTTCGTAGCCTATTTTGATATAGTAATAATAGTGGGAAATCGCCCGCTCTACGGGGTTTCTCAGCAGGGCGATTATTTTAACTTTGGGACATAAATCATAAATTCGCTGGGGAACTTGGGGGTGACAGATGTAGTAGGGGCTGGCTTCTCCGGTTAGTAGGTTTTCGCCTGTTGGGGGCTGGGGAAATTGGGAACAGTACCACTCCCAGCTTTTATCGAATTTCAAGTCGAAGTAATGAATTTCTTTTTCGGCGGCGGGGGCGATTTGGGGATGTTGGATTAGGTAATTGTACAGAGATGTTGTGCCGCCTTTTTGGGCACCGATGATGATGAAGTCGGGGGGGTTGGGAGTTTGTTTCATGGGTTGTATGTTTTATATTTTGCACTTGTACTGACAGTGCGCCGGAGGGTAAAATGGAAATGCGATCGCACTTGGACGCATTACGTAAATTCGATCGCACTTGGAGCCATTACGGAAATTCGATCGCCCGATTTAGACTCGATCGCACTGACAAGCCTAACCGCTCGATCGCCGGATCTTGATTGTAGATTCCGGTGGTTGAAACAGCTAGCAAGGCGAGCACACAAACAAAGCCGACAAGATAAGGGCTGGGAAATACATAGGATACGATCGCGATCGCTGTTTTGTGGTGATCGAATTCACTCTCGCTCTGACCGCTGACATTTCTATTTAACTAGATTAGAGTGGAGTTAGGGAGTTCTAATCCCTGCGGCGCAAATCCTTCGCTGAAAAATCTATTATCGGCGGCGATTGTGGTTGCCGGTTTGGGGGTTTTATTTTTCAGCCAAAGTACAGATTTAAATTTGTGCAACAGGGTGATATGCAAGTTGCAAAAAATGGGAACAATAAAGATGGGATTGTACTGTCGAGCAGTAACTACCTGCAATACCATCTCTGAAATTATTCAGGAAGGCGTCAATGTTTAAGAGCAAATTATCCAAAGTTATCGTGTCCCTGCTGCGGCGGATTGCTGGTGTTACCAGATCCGGGGCGAAGCGGCTGATGAGAGCAATGCTGCAAGCGCTGATGGCTATGGGCCGCAGGGCGCAACTACCGATGGCGGGGTTTGTGCTGCCGACGGTGACGATGGTGTTGCTGGTAGTCATATTGTTGACTGTGGCGATTACGCTGCGATCGTTCGATCGGGCTAATACGGCGCGTAACGTGCGCGTGAACCAGCAGGTGCTGGCGGCCGCCACTCCCGCGCTCGATCGGGCGAAAGCGAAAATTCAGTTCGTGCTGTACGAAGATCCGCAAAGACCGACATCAACTCCCTCCGATGCAGAATTGTACCGGATGATGTCAGAAAACACTGCAAATAGCGATTTGTATAAGTTTGGTGACGAGGAGCGTTTGATACTTAAGTATCCAGTCAACGGTACAAGCCTGACTAACGCAAACGATCCTAAAAAACCACCTGTTCAAAAGATCGGAACCGGAATCGTAGAAAGCGAAGCGATCAATACAGCTTGGAGATATCCCGTCGATACAAATAACGACGGCAAGTTTGACACTTTTACCCTCTACGGAATATTTTTTCGCAATCCTCCTATTGATGCAACATCTCTAGAAGTCGCAAGGGCGAGAAAGCCGCTGGACGCCAGAACGCCGCCGATGTCTTTGGGAGTTTTAGAACCCGCTTGCGCGGCGGCCGGGGCAGGCGATAACGTCGCTACGTTGGTGGGAGACTCCGGCTGGTACAAGCTAGACGGTAAGCTGAGCAAAAGTTTCTATGTTTACACAGTAAACGTACCCATTAAAGATGCAGAAGTTGCTGCTTTGGGTGCTAAATATCAAGCCTTCACGGGAACTTCCAGCATATCCGCACTAGAATACCAGCAAGACCAAAGTCGCATTCCCCTCAGCAACAATGCGGTAGTTTATGAAGACGACTTAGACATATCCCCTGGCGTTTCTCTGAATTTAAACGGGCGGATTTTGACAAATAGCAATTTATTAGTAACAGGGGTGAATAATCCAAGAGACGTTAAATTATTTGAAGTTAGCAGCAAAGGATCTTGTTTCTACGACCAAGAAAATAGCCGAATTCAGGTGGCAGGTAACGTAGTCAATGGTTGGGCCGGTAACACCAATAGTAACCCTGCAGTAGTACATCTTTTCAAAGCTCAAGCGAGCACCGATCGACCCGACACCCCAGAACAACTAATTAACCCCACAAATCAATCAGCTCCTAGCAATACCAGCCTTGATGTACTTTACAACGGCAACGCATACTCGCGGCGGTTAAATGCGCTAGTAGAGGGGCAAATGTCAAAGCCTGAAACCGATGATCCAGTTTCAGTTTATCTATTGGTGCATCCCCCAGCCGGTAGCACCCAACAGCCCCAAAGCCGCTCTAATGCACTGGAATCTTATTTCAAAGAAAGGCTGCGGAAAGTGCCTTTCAAAGAAGTACCACGGGGAAATGAAACTGTAGACGTACCGGATAATGCGACAAGACCTTACATTACTTACATTCAAGAAAGTGGCGATCGCCTCAGACCCATAGACGCTTGGAGTCTTCCTACAACTGGGAATGCACAGGTAGGGAGTGCCACCGGGCCGACAGGGCTTACCCTCGATCTCACTAAACTGCCGTCCAGAAACCCGGAAAAGATAAAACCTACTGAAAGCGAAGAAAATTTGGGCGAGAGGGTATTAGTAGGCAACAACTTACCAGCCCAGCGATGGGACGCCACCCAATCCAAATTCGTTGGGGCGGCAGACCCACAAGATGTTGGTGGCCCTACCCCCTGGACAGGTGGAGAGGCTGGTCGCACCCGCAAGTCGCAGGTGACAAAGCTCGCTGACGTGGGAGCAACCGCCCGCGGTAATGGTTGGGGAGAAACCCCCGGTTCTGCCACTCCGCCATTTAGAGATGGTTTCTGGGAAGCAGCAGCAGCTCAAACACCGAGAAATCCCCTTGAGGGAACAGGCGGTTTGCGGGTAATTACCAGTGGTGGCGTGTACGATCGCACTAACTCCTTCTTGCCACCCCCCAGATGGAACGATGGAACCAGCAAAACAGGCCCCGCACGTTTCGTTCCTGCCCCTGGAACCGCAAATACTTACAACGACCCAGCAACGACGGCTGTTGAAGAATACCCCGTAGTTTGGCCGGATACTATGCCGATGTCGCCGCTGGGACCTGGTTCTCAGGTATACGACAATACTTTGGGTGCGATAGATCCGAAAGATAATTGGATATCGTTCCCGACTGATATATCTACAGCAACAGCAGCAGCCTCTGCACTAACCGGAATTACTGAAGATGCCAGCGCTCGGAAGTTTGCCAAAGGCGACTTGCGGATGCGAGCAACGGCTGTTTATCATTACAAATTCGACGGCTACAACCCAGACGCGATTACTGGTACTGTCCAACCAAAGCAAAAACTGTATGCCTGTGTTAGCAGTTACTACGACCCCAGCAATGCTTCTACCGCCAGAAATATTACCGAGGGTCTAGGCACTAATCTCGTTACTGATGTCAGCGGGCAGGGTGAGAGAGCACCACATGTAGCAAGACGCGCACCAACACTTGGAAGTCGGCAGCAATTTATTGGCTCTAATAATGGCATCACCTACAACCCCACGCTAAAAAACAGACCAGGCCGATCGAATGTAGGTCCTAACGGCGTGCTGACGGGTGGCGACCCAGTTTTGGATATGCAAGCCAGCTTAGTCTTCCCCGACGGTCGGTTTGCCAACGGACCATTGAGAACAGCCCTACAAGTGCCAGAAGACGCTCGCACATTAGCACAACAAGCTGCGATCGACTCAACATACTGTGCACTCGACATTCTCAGGGGGGCGATTACTCCCAATCCCGGCTTGATTCCCCACGGATCAATTGAAGAGGTAGCATTTTTGAGTGGCAGAGAAATTAAGGCGATCGAACGTGACAACTTTGCTACCCCCAATGTTAACGAAGCCTTTACGCTTAGCGGCCCTGTTCCTCTAACCAACACCACAAGATTAAGAGTCAATTACAATCAGCCCCTAGAAGAACGGCAACCCCTAGAAATTCGTGCGACTCAGCTAAATATCAACGACCTGCGGGGAACAGCCAAACCTGCTGGGGAGTGGTTGCTGCCCAACAGCGGGATTATCTACGCCAGCCGGGACGACGCCCTGCCCGATCGTAGCGATCGAACGGGCACTCCAGCCACTGGGCTTGATGAAGCCACAAGCAAAAGAGTCAGTCCATCAGACTCCACCCTCGACCCCACTCGCAAGCCAAACGGCATTGTCCTGATTAACGGCGACTTTCTATTTCGGGGCGGCAACACTCCCGCAGGTGTAACTACCGTAGCAGATGTAGTGAAGGAAAAAGGTCTGACCTTAGTATCCAACTTGCCAGTCTACATCCAAGGCAGATTTAATGCCCACGGCCGTATCCCCCCCGCACCTGTTGGTGGGCCACCGCCAGCTTTTACCGAAGTTGAAGAATTTACGACGACTGTAAATTCAACTTGGGGCAACTTTTACGATCGCACTAAAGATCAACTCGATTCCAACTTTGCTTGTCGCCAGGGCGACCCCAGGCTCCCCTCATGTGGTGGGGACTACTGGAGACCGGCCAATGTTCTGGCAGATGCTGTCACCCTCCTATCAGCAAAATATCGTTTTGGCTTCCGCAACGAAGGAGATTTTGACCTGCGAAATAATGCGGGTGCTGAGGCCGTACTGCGTCGCAGACAAAGAGGATTTTTCAACAACAACTTTGTCACTAACGGACTTTCCAGCGGGGCGTTTAAAGCTGATGGCACTTTAAAGGCAGCAACAGATCCGATAACGGTGACAGACGCTACCTACAGAAGTACCACCACTCCTCCCCCCGTTGCAATTACAAGTTCTTACTTCAACAACTTTGTGACTCCCGTTCAACGGCGCGCGCTTTTGCCAGAGTATCTGATGGAAGTTTGTAAGAAACTACCCGTTTCTGAGTGTGGGGATGCTGACTGGTTTGTGGATCTAACACCTGGCAATGAGCGGACGGCATTCCAGGCGGTTCCGGCGGGGCCTCCGACGACTTATGTCGCACCTGCTGCTGGCGCTTCTTTTCAAGCTGGTTCAACATTCGATCCCCCGCTTCCGGCATTACAAAGATTCCCGCGTCGCGTCGCTTTTGCAAGAAATAGTAGTAATCAGTTGTTAACGCCCGCAACTCCACAGCCTTTGGCGATCACGGGAGGGGCTACTATTGCGCCTGTTGCGCCAGGAACTAATCCTCCCGCTCCCATTGCAGCCAGAGCTAATTCTCTGTGGTTTGCGGGTGGGGCGGGCACGCCAGTTTACAATAATAGCAGCCCCCTCTATATGGTAAATACCGGCGTCGCTAACGCCAGAGACGGCAGCAATACACCACTACCAGCCTTACTAGCGGGAGCAACACCAGAGCCCCCAGTCCTACCTTTACAGGGAACGCAGCCCTTATTGTTGCCGTTCTCGCAGATCCGAGATGTGGTAGCTACTCCGCCCGCAACTGCGGGTGGAACAACTGCGAGAAACACGGGATGGATAGCGCGAGCTGAAAATACAACTTTCAATCTCGTCATCGCAGCGGGCGACACTCCCTCTCAAAACCTCAACGGCGCAGTCGGCGACTTTAACGGCGGCTTACAAAATTTGCCCAGATTCTTGGAAAGCTGGAATGCTGGCCAAGAGGCTACTAATATCAAGGGTTCTTTTATCCAGCTAAACCGCAGCGCCTTTAGCACAGCACCCTATCTGTCAATCCTAGGAGGAACTCCTTTAGGTTCAACTGCAGCCGATAAGATAGTAAGCGTGTTCGATCGGTTAAATCCAACTACTCCTTCACTGGGAATTCCCGTCATATATAACGTTGATGGCGCAGGAGATATTCCCTACTTCAGCCCGCCCAAGAGGAACTGGGGTTATGACGTGGGCTTGTTACCTCAGCCGCCGGATTTATTCACTCAAAAGTTCACTACTCCTCCCTCAACGAGTCAACCGGCCGAGTTTTTCCGGGAAGTTCCTCGAAACGACCCCTGGGTAAAAACTTTGATGTGTGGAGTCAAGGCAGACGATGGTAGCCCCGCTACTTCTTCCATTACCCCCACAGAATGTGCTAGTTTCCCTTACTAACCTTCCGCCGCGCAATTACTGGAGTCCTAATTTATGAGCAAGCAAAGACAAGAGCAAAATTTACCTCAGTCACGAGACAGCGGCTACACGATTATCGAGTCATTGATAGCGATGATTGTGGTTTCGGTGCTGATGATTGCGATAGCGCCGGTGATGGCTTACTCAGTAGCGACTCGCGTACAAGCGCGGCGGATGGAACTCGCCACGCAGGCGGCGAGAGCTTACATAGACGCTCTGAGGACAGGGGCGATTAAGCGGAACGATCCGACAAACCCAGGGTTTCCTATCCAAGATATGTCTGCTGCTCCTGCTTTTGCTCCTCCTCCTGCTTCTACAAACCCTCAGAATAATTTGTACTGCGTTAACTTCGATGAAACGGCAGGTTGTGCTGGCAGCAAAGAGTTTTTTGTTCAAGGTGCTTGGCGAAATCCAGCTAATCCCACCGATCCGACACAAACAGGCTACGAACTTACTGTGCGGGTTTACCGCGCGGATGGGTTTACCGGAGGTACGATGAAAACTGAACAGCAATCAGTTGCTAATTCCGCTCTTGGCGACCCTAAAGCGCCTTTGGTGGTAATGAAAACAGAAATCCCTGCTTCTACAGTACCGGGTTCTTATGGATCGCTTTGTTCACGCATCCGAGATCCTAAAACTGGCCAGATTAGCACCACTGCGTGTAAATAATTAATCAAAATCCTTGTTAATCAAAAATGTTTCCTACCAATTGGCAAAGGAAGAAGTCAAAATGAAAAATTTACTCAGGTTGCTTCTCAAAAGTCAGCATCAGCGAAACCGCTCTGAGCTAGCTCAAACTGAAAAGGGCATGACTCTGGTCGAGCTATTAGTCGGAGTAATTATGGCGTTTTTAATCATTACGCCGATGCTCGGCTTTGTAGTCGATATGCTGAATACCGACAGGAGGGAACAAGTCAAGTCAAACACCGAGCAAGACCTTCAGGCGGCCGTTGATTTCATCGCCCAAGATTTGAGCCAAGCTATTTATATTTACGATAATAGTGCAAATGGTGTCCCCGGACTCATAGCGGGAAATTTCATCCCCTCTGCTGCTGCAACAAATGGAACTCCTATTCTGGTATTTTGGAAGCGCCAGCAGCTCAATAATTCTCTTCCTATAGTGCCGGGTGATAAACCAAGTAGTTGCGCTCAAAATACACTGAAAGGCGCAGGTGCGTGCAACGATACTTATGTTTTATCATTAGTTGCGTACTACCAAGTTAGGGGTGGCCCTGGCATTTGGTGTCAGCCTTCAGGAGGTACGTGTCCTACCCGTATTGTTCGGTATCAAATTCAGGACGGACTGCGAGATCCTACTAGATCGACAGATCCTGATCCAGCAAACCGCTACTTTGCTGATGGTGATCTAAAAAATCCCGACGGGCAAAAGCGGAGTCTTGCCTTTAACATAGGTACTCCCACTGTGGCAGGTTTTGACATCAATAAGCCAACGGAAAAGGTGACGAACCCAAACGTTGCTTGGGACCGCGCTGATGTATTAGTTAATTACATCGACCATGGCACCCTCCCGATATTTACAGGGAATGAATGTACGACCGCTCTGGGGAATCCCACTACCCAAATTGGAATTACAAGACCCCCAATCCCAGAAGACACTCTAAAAGTAACAGATAGAACAACAAATATAAACAGCTTCTACGCTTGTGTTGATACACAAAGAAATTTAGCCAGAGTTACTATCAGAGGAAATAGTCTGCGCCGCCTTCAAGCTAACGGTGCTGATTATGATGCTAACAGAGCGGCATATTTCCCAACAGCAAGCGTTCAAGTACAAGGTCTAGGTGCGCGAGGAAATTAACTTATGTGTGAAACACATTTCCGCATCGCCCCCCGCTGATAAACAATAGGATAATACCATGAAAACCCCACCAATATTATTAAAACTTTTGCATAACTCTGCTGCCAAGCCCAGCCCTAATTTCCACAAAATTGCATCCAGAAAGGGCGATCAGGGATTCACCCTTCTAGAAGTGCTGGTGATAGCGTTAATCGTAGGTATATTAAGCTCGATCGCCGCTCCCGGTTGGCTGGCATTCATCAACAGACAAAGAGTTCGCACTGTGAACGATCGCGTTTTCCAATCATTACGCCTTGCACAAAGCGAAGCCAAACGAACTAAGAGCGATAGAGTAGTTACATTAAATCCATTGGTTGACCCACCAACAGCTACAATTAAGACAGATCCAGCCCAAAATCCTCCGCTACAAACAGTGAATTTCGACGCTGGAGGGGAAATTAAACCTAAACAAGTTAAACTTTCTGTTGCTAGCTGTCCTCCTAATAGTGCGTGCACTGCTGCTACACAACTTACTTTTAATTATAACGGTGTAGTCGATGCCAACAATTCAAACAATCCAAAATTACCTTTTGTGGTAACAGTGGCTCCTGCTGGTGGCGGTACAAAGCAGTGCGTAATTGTAGAAACTCTTCTAGGAGGAATGCGAACTGCTGAGGGAGAATACAATTCTTCTACAAAAGAGGGTTGTCCAGTAATCCCCTAGATATTTTTTAACATCTAACAGCAATTCCGCCTAAGTGCAGAATTGCTAAAAAATATTAACTTAAATTATTTTATATTTCAACTCCTATTAAAACAGTCAAAATATGCAGCTAGAACTAAAACAAATAATCATCCAGCCAGGAAATCAACTATTACTCAAAGACATAACCTGGCCGATGTTTGAAACCCTACTAACAGAATGGGGAGAAAGTCGCGCATCCAGACTTTCATACAGCAAAGGAACCTTAGAAATCATGGTTCCGCTAATGGAACACGAAGTTACCAAAGTCCTGATTAGCGACTGAGTAAAAATTCTGCTTGAAGAACTAGACATCGAATTTTGGCCTCTGGGTTCCACCACCTTCAAAAATGAAAACATCGCTCAAGGAGTAGAACCAGACGCCTGTTTTTACATCCAAAACGAAGCCGCAGTCAGAGGCAAAAATCGCATCGACTTAGAAACAGATCCACCTCCCGATTTAGCCATAGAAATCGACCTCACCTCCCGCACTCAGTTCAACAACTACGAAGCATTAGGAGTTCCCGAATTGTGGCGCTACAACGGCCGCAACCTGCAAATGGGCGTATTGCAAAATGGAAAATACATACAGTCCGATCGCAGTCTCCAGTTTCCCAACTTCCCCATCACCGAGCTCATCCCCCAGTATTTAGAACAAAGCAAAACAGCCGGCAGAAACGTCGCCATGAAAGCCTTTCGATATTGGGTAAAAGCGCAAATTTAGCGGGGCGATGACAAAATTGCAGTAGCGAAACCGCACAACCGTTTCCTTACCCGCTTTTTGAAATTGGTGAGGAGGAAGACCAACAGTCACAAATAAAAGTTAAATTTTAGATGTAGTTGCGCTCGATTCGCTCTTTTCTAAGATTAAGACCGAATCGAGCGCAACAACATACCTTTGGGCGATTTATGCGATCCGGCGATTTATGCGCTCGGGCGATTTATGCGCTCGGGCGATCGACAAAACTGCAGTAGGGAAACCGCACAACCGTTTCCTGACAACCGTTTCCTTACCCGCTTTGTTAAATTTGCATAAATTTTCCGTAAATACCGATCTATACACTCCCCAAACCCAAAAGTTAAAATATAGCCAATAAAAAATAGCTCCTCCTAGCTGTTTTTTTTGCCAGCTAAATATCAGGGAGTGCATCTACGTGTCAATAAATAAAACGCTCAAAGGCAGAGCCACTACACCTGCCGCAGGTTTTACAATGCTTGAGCTATTGATAATTATTTTAATCATAGGAATATTTAGTGCGATCGTCACCCCCTCCTGGCTGATGTTCATCAACAACCAGCGTTTAAAAGCATCGCTCGATCGAGCTTATTCGGCAATGGAACTTGCACACAGCAACGCCAAACGTGACAAAATTTCATGGCAAGCCAGCTTCAAACAAGTCGGAGAAAATGTACAAATAGCAGTTCACCCAGCCGACATTTCCCCAGCCCAAGTACCAGCCAGTCAATGGAAAAACCTAGAACCGCAAATTCAAATAGATCCAGGTGAAACAACCGTGCTCCAAGTAAATGAAAACAACGAGCAAAAAGAAAACGGCACAATCCGGCGAGTCATGTTCAACCATCGAGGTTGCCCCGTATCTCGAAGCGACCACGACTGCACCCTAACGAGTATAAGAGCCAAAGGAACCCTAACCCTATATCATCCCAACTTAAGAAACAGCCAACGCTGCATCATCATTTCCACCCTCCTAGGCCATAAACGCACCTCCCAAAGACAATCAAAACCCAACGAAAACAAAAGATATTGTTACTGAGTCACTGATGTAGGGTGCGTCAGGGAAAACGATATTACCCGAAATCAGAGCACGGCAGTGCCCAAGGCGTGTCAACCTCAGCCAACCATCTGCCAGTCCGCGAGTCCGCCAGGGAATGAATTCCACGGGGCTTATAGCTAAAGTCCTCTCAAAGAGGACTGAAAAACTCATTAGTCGTCTTCAGACGACTTTAGCTTTGAGGCAGGGGTTTCAACCCCTGCCGGACTATTGGTTGTACGTTAATTTGACAGCAATGGGCATTGCCGTGTCGTCAATAGTCCTGTTGTCGATCGCGTTATCTTCCAGGTCAATTCCTGACGGCACATCTCAGACATAATCAACTACTTCTTACTCGGCGCAATCTTCTCAATAGAAATCAGCGACTCCATCACCGACTCCACAATCGGCGCCGCCACCGTCCCCCCCGAACCGTCCTTCGGCTCATCAATCACCGCCAAAACCACATACCGAGGAGCCTCCACAGGCATAATTCCCACAAAGCTAGTAATAATCGCCTTGTCAGAATAACCCCCACCAGCATTAGCTTTTTGAGCCGTACCCGTTTTTCCAGCAATCCGATACCCAGGAATTTGTGCAGCTTTCCCCGTACCACCATCAACCACAGTTTCCATCATTTCTAACACCTGCTTAGTAGTTTCCGGCGAAAAAACCTGCTTCGGAACCGGCCTCGGAAGCTTCCAATAAGCTTCACCGTCCCTATCAAAAAGTCCCCGCACAACGTGAGGAGTCACCAACTTGCCACCGTTAGCCAAAGCCCCGTTAAGCTGGACCAACTGCATCGGAGTAATCGAAAAACCTTGGCCAAAAGCCGTAGTAGCAACTTCCACCGGAGAGTTAATAAATTGCTCTCGATTTTTAAGCTGACTGGTTACTTCAAAAGGCAAATCTGTTCCCGCAGTTTGTCCCAGTCCGAGTTTTTCTAAAGCTTGATAGTAAAGAGAAGCTTTCATACTTCTCATTACGTGCACCATCCCCACATTACTAGAATGTTTCAAAATCTCAGTAACAGTCGAAGGGCCGCGCGCCCCTGCTTGTTTGTAATCGGAATTTTGGATAGTCCAGCCATCCATGAAAATCCGACCTTCGTCCTTAAATACGCTATTAGGTTTCACCGCACCCGCTTCCAGAGCGATCGCCACATTAATCGCCTTAAAAGTCGAACCAGGCTCATAAACATCAGTTACAGCCCAATTTTTATAGCGCGACAAATCGAAATTAAAATATTGATTCGGGTCATAAGAAGGTTCCGCTACAACTGACAGCAATTCCCCGTTACGGGCATCCATCACAATCACCGTGCCCCGCTTCGCATCGTGTTCCTTCATTTTTTCCTTAAGCGCAGTTCGGGCAGCCCGCTGCAAGCGAGTGTCGATCGTCAATTGCAATTTCAAGTCATCAAGCTGCACAAATCCCGCCGTCAGCCGATCGGGAACCCAACTCCCATTGCTCGACCTGCTAAACTGAATCGACGGCATCGATCGTTCCAACAAATTCTGCTGGCTGTATTCCACCCCGGCTTGTCCCTTCCGTTCCCCGTCCACATAACCGAGGATATCCGCCGCCAACTCCTGCTGCGGGTAAAAACGCTGCTGGTGCCGCAGCAACTCCAAGCCATCCACCAGACTATCTTTAATTTGCATCTGAGCGACGCGATCGGCAACCTCTTGAGGCAGAGACTCCGCAATAGTAATACCGCTTTCACCAAGATTAAACCTGCGTATCAATTCAGTTTCCGACGTAGTGCCCGGACTCAGTTCGAGCGCCAGCATCGGAGCCAATGTAGCAGCAATTTCCGCCTTCGAGTGGTTAAACAACTTCGGGTGAGCGTAGAGCGTGTACACCTCTCTGTCGATCGCCAAAACATTCCCTGCGCGGTCAACTATCGGGCGTCTCGGTACAAACGGCTTCGTTTTGAGAGTTTGCTGCTGCTCGGCCTGTTTACGCAGCGCCGGAGCTCGCGTCACCTGCAAATAAAACAAATTCACAGCCAGCCCCAGCCCCCCCAGCATCAACACCGCCCACACCGCCCACAAACGGAACTTGCTGCGCTTTAAACGCTCCACCGGCCGCCCCCAAGATGCAGCCGTCTGTTGTGGCGATCGGCCGAAACTGCCCGAAGATCTAGGTTTGGCTGGTTTTTCCCACCCTGTGCGAGCGCCTGCCTGTTTTGTGCGTTTGAAATTCGGCGATCTGTAGCGGTCAAAACGGGGGTCGTAGCTCATGGCATTAAAAATTCAATAGCAAGTTAGAGCGTTTTAGAATCTATAATTTATAACTTAAATATTAAAATATAAAATTCACAACTTGGGAATGAGCACTCCCTATCAAGGTTGGGCTCACACCTACAGTTGCATTCTGTTTTTTGAAGTGGTGTTAATTATTTTTAATTTGTAACTTCCCGTTGGAAGCAGAAAATCGATCGCGACTTGCAAAAAAGTCAAAAAGGAAATTAGAGCCTCGAATTTGCAGGCCCTCGGACACTCAGGCCCTCGGGCGCTCTACGCTTTGACACAGGCTTAATAGCCCAGCGGTGTTTCCACACCGCCTCCCTTCTTGAGAGCGGGTTCAGAATTTGGTGCCGCAACGGGCGATCGAGTTTCAGGGGCCGGCTGCAAGAAAATCGAGTTCCCAGGATTCTGCGGAGCCAAACCGGTTTCGGGATTTTGGGCTTCTTTAGCAAGTTGGTGTTTCAAAACTTCACTAGAAGCACTCAATTGCTGTTCCCGGAGGCGCAGAGTTTCCAGTTTTTGATACTCCTGGCTCCAGCGCTGCTCGCCGTAAACAGTCAAGCCGTAGAGACTCAGAGCACCGCCCAAAAGCATAAGTGCTGCCACTGAGGAGGCGCGCTGTGCCTGCAGGAGCGATCGCAACCACACTGGCTGCTGCTGGCGAGCTGGCATGACTTTCAGCACCGATGCGGACTGCCGAACCTGAGCCTGTTCGTCTGCTGGCGAGTAGTTGGGCAATACCGGCCCTGTCTTCGCCCGCCTAGCCCGGGCAATAGAAGTAACTTTGCTTTTGGCTGGGCCAGCAGAGGGCTTGCGGGTCGATCGGGAGCGGGGAGAATCCGGGGATCTGATAGCAGCGGTCATAGAGTTCACCAATACGTAAAGTGGGGTAGCTTCAGCTTGATTGAGGTTAAGAGTTTTTTGTCTCCAGAGCGCCAGTTGTGGCAATCTGGGCTCGATCGGTTATCCTTACCAAAGATACCTCACAAGCCAACCAACCCATCCTACCACTGGTCTCTTTGACTTCAGGATTTGCCAAAAAAAAAGAAATCTTTGCTGGTTAGCGATAATCTATGTGAAATTTATGAATAAATGCAGTATTGTAATCAACGAGCGAATCGTTGAGCTATTCGTGCCAGCATTGTTTCTGAAGTACACTATTCCCTTCCTTGCGATGGGTTTTCAGTCTTAAGGAGTTTTTATGAACAAGGGATTAATTCGTTTGACTTTGGTAGTGGGCTTGGCAGTAGCCCTCGGCGCCTGCGGAGATACCGGCAGCAACAACCCTAGCCCCTCTCCGAGCGGCCCTGGCAGCACTGGTAACACTGGCACTACTACTACTTCTCCTACTTCTTCTCCATCTCCAAAGTCCACTCCTGGGACTGGTGCACCTGGGGCTAGTGGAACTGGGGCTGGTGGAACAGCTTCTCCTTCTCCTAAAAAGTCTCCCTAACTAGGGCGATCCGAGAGTGTTTGCCCAACGAGCCTAGCCTCCAGGTGAAAAATCGTTCGCTCCTCGCATTTTTTCATCTCAGAGGTCTAGGTCTCAAGTTGGGTGTTAGTTGTAGTCTGATGCTTTTACTAAAGTTTCAGTAGATCCCCTTAGTGGCGCAAAGTCCGCTTGGCGCTGGGTTACAAGGGCATTAGCTTTCAAGTGGAAAATTTGACTCCCGGGATGCAGGTTATGAAACTCAAGCCTCTGACGGGAAGCTTGAGGAGAGTGCCAGTGCTTCTGCCTCAACTCGAAGGTCAACCGGAGGCGATCGCAGAATCGAGGTAAATTTTGCACTGTCGATCGAGTCTCGCTTTCTTTCCCCGCCACTGTTCCCAGAGACGAGAGGAAAGCAAGCTGAGCTTTGGATGCTCGTCGAAGACTTCCTCGATGAGAGCATCCGCATGGCTACTCGATTTGTTTACTAAGAGTTTCGCATCGGTGCGGGCAAGCAAATCGACCCGTCTGTTTAGAGCCAGTTTAGTGATTCAATTGGCGCCGCGCCACTTCGGTATTAACCCTGCCTCGGCAAAACTCGCTCCAGTTGCGCCTGAGTGCTGCTTTAAACCTATTGCACCGTCGCTGGTAGGATGGTGCTAGTTTGCTAGGCGATGCCTTGAGCATGGCTGATATTCCTTGCTGCTGTCGCCATGCTGAGTCCTTTAGCTTTAATTCCTCAATACCGAGTTGAGCATCCTTCGCTGTTTCAGCGTATTGCCCAAATTCACCGAATTTGTGGGGAAACCCAGCCTCCGGGAGGTGAAATTCTACTGATCGGGCGATCGTGCCTGCCTGAAAATTCCCGGTAAACTATTAACTGCTGCCCAACACTTACAGTGTTGACCCTCCTGCAGTGGCAAACAGACAATAGTTTAAAAAAATTTCATATCACATTTTAAATAAGAAGTCAAGGACATTTGGGAGATAAGATAAATTTTTCAATTTGTTTTAATATTTCTATACGATGTTAGCAGTAAAACCCCAGCTCGGCGGCCGGCAAGGCAACAGCCTGCTGTGTGTGCAAGGGCGCGCGCTGGAGCTGCAGCAGGCAAGATCGTGCTAATCAGTGGTAGGATCAGCGATCAAAAATGTATCGAAATGTAAAGTGCATTGCCACTCTAGGTTTTGAAAGCCATTTAGTTAAAAGATTGAGGTAAGTAGTTTTATGCCCGCGACCGTCCCCTTTGAACAGATTGACCGCATTGTTGGGAATCAGCACCACGATCCATTTGAAGTGCTAGGCCCTCACGCGATCGAAGAAAATGGCAAAAAAGTCTGGGTCGTCCGAGCTTATCTGCCGAATGCGGATGCGGTATCGGTAGTTGTGCCGGAGGCCAGGGCCGAATACCCGATGAAATCAGAGCATCACCCTCACTTTTTTGAATGTACGATCGAAACCCCAGAACTAGCAAACTATCAACTGCGGGTCAAAGAAGGAGAACACGATCGCTTTATCTACGACCCCTACGCCTTTCGATCGCCCAAACTCACAGAATTTGACATTCACTTATTCTCAGAAGGCAACCACCACCGGATTTACGAAAAACTGGGGGCACACCTCACCGAAGTAGACGGCATCACAGGAGTATATTTTGCCGTTTGGGCCCCGAATGCCCGAAATGTATCAGTTTTAGGAGATTTCAACTATTGGGACGGCCGCAAACATCAAATGCGGAAATCGCAAAACGGCATCTGGGAATTATTTATTCCGGGACTATCCGTGGGAACTTCCTACAAATACGAAGTGAAAAACCAAGACGGACATCCCTACGAAAAGTCCGATCCTTACGGTTTCCAGCAAGAAGTGCGGCCGAAAACAGCATCAATTGTCACCGACTTAAACACCTACAATTGGAACGACAGCGCTTGGATCGAAAAGCGGCGGCACACAGACCAACTGACGCAGCCGGTTTCGGTTTACGAATGCCACATCGGTTCTTGGCTGCACGCCGCTACTGACGAACCCGCCGTGCTACCAAATGGGGAAATACAACCCGCCGTGCAAGTTTCGGAACTGAATCTCGGGGCGCGCTTTCTGACTTACCGGGAATTGGCCGATCGGCTGATACCCTACGTCAAAGATTTGGGATTCACTCACATCGAAATGCTGCCGATCGCCGAACATCCTTTCGACGGTTCTTGGGGCTATCAAGTCACCGGTTATTTCGCCCCAACTTCCCGCTACGGCACACCTGAAGATTTCATGTATTTTGTTGACCAGTGCCACGCCAACGGCATTGGCGTACTGGTGGACTGGGTACCGGGACATTTCCCCAAAGACGGCCACGGTTTGGCTTTCTTTGACGGAACTCACTTGTACGAACACGCCGACCCCCGCAAGGGCGAACACAAAGAGTGGGGAACCCTAGTATTTAACTACGGCCGCAACGAAGTGCGGAATTTCCTAGTATCAAACGCTCTGTTTTGGTTTGACAAGTACCACATCGACGGGATTCGCGTAGATGCGGTAGCCTCGATGCTTTATTTGGATTACTGCCGCGAACCCGGAGAATGGCTGACCAACCAATACGGAGGGCGTGAAAATATCGAGGCAGCGGATTTTCTGCGTCAGGCGAATCACGTCATTTTTAGCTATTTCCCAGGTGCGCTGTCGATCGCCGAAGAATCTACCTCTTGGCCGATGGTATCTTGGCCGACCTATGTAGGCGGCTTAGGCTTCAACCTGAAGTGGAACATGGGTTGGATGCACGATATGCTCGACTATTTCCACATGGACCCGTGGTTCCGCCAGTTCCACCAGAACAACATAACTTTCAGTATGTGGTACAACCACAGCGAGAATTTCATGCTGGCTTTGTCCCACGATGAAGTCGTCCACGGCAAGGCTCACATCATCGGGAAAATGCCAGGGGACGAATGGCAAAAGTTTGCAAACGTGCGCTGTTTGTTTACTTTTATGTTTGCTCATCCCGGAAAGAAAACGATCTTTATGGGCATGGAGTTCGGCCAGTGGCACGAGTGGAACGTGTGGGGGGATTTGCAGTGGCAATTGCTGCAATTCGAGCCGCACCAAAAGTTGAAGCTGTTTTTTAAAGATTTGAACAATTTGTACCGCAGCGAAACGGCACTTTACAGTCAAGATTTTGCTGAGGATGGGTTTGAGTGGATTGATTGCAGCGACAACCGGCACAGTGTCGTGGCATTTGTGCGCCGAGAGAAGGATGGCGACGAGTTTGTGGTGATCGTGTGCAATTTTACGCCCCAGCCGCACTCTCACTATCGCGTAGGAGTGCCGGAACCAGGTTTCTATACGGAGTTGTTTAACAGCGACGCCCGGGAATACGGCGGCAGCAATATGGGGAATTTGGGGGGCAAGTGGACTGAGGAGTGGTGGTTCCACAACAGTGCTTATTCGATCGACTTGTGTTTGCCGCCTCTGGGTGTGTTGATTTTAAAGCTTGATCGGGCAAAAACAACGGCCAAATCTCAAGAGTTTTAAGTTGTGAGTCGTGGGAGTTTTGAGTTAAGAAGAATCAAAACTTGATTAAACCTAAAAATTGGAGGGTATTCAGAAACCCGGTTTCTCCAAGAAATCGGGTTTTTTTTGTTTTGTTGTTGTGGTGAATATCTCGACGGGGCGACAAACCCGTCAAAAGACCTACTGAGGGCGGAGCGTTGCATAATAGCGGGAGGATTTTGATTTTTTTTGTAGGTGTGGCCATACCCCCGAAGGCGTGTATTTTCACAGCAGGCGGGACGCTTAACCCATACTCCCCACAAGAATCATCCTCCAATTGGGCCAAGCCGAATTAATGATAATTAGGCGCAATAAACTACCCTTTTTTCAGATGTGTATCAGGGCTATGTTCTTGATTATATCTATGTTCGGACGGGGTTGTCATCTAGGGAAGTGCGTAAATCATGTTCTTTTTTAAGTGGTATTAATTACCAATGCCAATTTTTCATGCCCAATTTTTAATTCTCAAATTTTAATTTCGAGTATCGGAAGCGCCAAGATTATAAGAAACTTTTGACGGCTCAACTGTTACAACTTCCGAAATAGATTGTTCTGCCACTGCCTCTAAAGTTGGCAGTGGTAGATGCTTCATTTCCCAAACTTTCAGCAAAATTAGATATTCATAAAAAGCTTGCAGCGTGCACCAAGCCAATCCCGCTTGGCCGTCAAGAAATCCGCCCAGTAAAATATACATATAGAAAAAGCGAACCACAGGCCGCAAAGGCAAGCGCAAAGAAAAATCTTTCAAAGCGCGGCGCCTTTCCACCTCCGAGGCGCCAAACAATAAATCCCACCAATTTACTTGGCCCGCTTCTAATTGACGGAGAGTTTCAGCCGCCTCGTCAGTCGAGTAGCGGTTGTGCTTTTCAATCCAGCGGGAAAGACCTTTGCTGCAAGTATAGTGAGGGTAAGTTTCCTTCAAAAAGTGAGTAGGCCCGTTGCAGACTTCCCGTTCAGTGTGACCGTAGTCAGTAAACCACACTCGGTCTTTGCGAAAGAGACGCATTTGATAACGGGGATATTGAGTGCTGCGGCGAATCCAGCGCTCCATAAATATTACTTTTTCAGCTACGTAATAGCCGATATATTCTTGACTTTCGATCGCCTTTAAGCATTCAGCAAACAGTGCAGGCGTCATCCGCTCGTCTGCTTCGAGGATGTAAACCCATTCGTACTTGCACGGGACTTCTTGCAGCATCCAAGTCCGCTGGCGTCCGTGAGTTTCAAAGCGGTGCTGCACTGTTTGCACGGCATAGTTCTGAACAATCTCAAGGGTGCGATCGGTGCTGAAAGAATCAACTACAATGATATCGTCACAAAGCAGTGCCGATTCAATGCAAGCGGCGATATCAATCTCTTCGTTGTAAGTCAGAATATAAATTGAGAACATTCCCAGCTTTCAGTAAGGGCAAACTATTGGGTAAACAAACTATTTCTCAGGGATGTCTCGACCAGCGCGATCCCTGCCAGCGCCGGTCAATTTTTGCGGCGGCCGAACCGCATAATTCCCATACTTCTCAATCCCGTCCAACCAACAGTAATGTAGCCGATCGCTAACAGCAAACTGGTGATTCCCGTCTGCAAACTCGAATTTCTCGATCGAGTTCTTAACTCTTTCTCTTTTTGTTGCTTGCGGGTGCGAATCTCGTTGCGAGCTTGAGTGGGAAGTTCTTGAGCTTGCTGTTCCAGGAACTTGTCGAGGGCTTTCGGGTCATTTTTCGACTGCTCAAGCACACCTTTCAATTCCTTGGGAACATCTGGACTCTTGAGTGCTTGTTGCAGCTTCCCGTTGTCTTCCAGCAGCGCGGCTATCTGGGTGCGACGCTGGCTTTTGAGCTGTTCTACCTGAGCTTTAAATTGAGGGCTTTTAAGTTGTGCCTCAAGTTGACCTTCCGCTTGTCCGGCTTCTTGATCTACTTGAGCCAGAGCATCCTTGAGTTCCAAACGAGTATTGTTGAGGTGAACGGGAACCAGAGATAGGTAAACTAGACCTAACAAGCTGGAAATCAACAGCGCCCAGAATCGCAAGTCCAGCCAGACCTGGCGTCGCTCAATAGAGACTCCACTGCTGCTGTCAACCCAAAAGCCAGTCATCAGGAGGGCGATACCGATCAAAGGAATAATGCCCCTGTCAACTATCTGAGTTGCAGCAGCCAACTGCCAGCCTCGATTGAGAAGGTCTGAACTTTCTCCCGGCAGCGACAGAACAATGCAGTCAAGCAAAGCAGAGAGAATTAAGATAATCCCGACTACTTTTAGAGTTCGAGCAGCTACTGAAGAAAATTGACGGCTATTACTTGCTTTCATAATTCGTGTTAGATAATTCTACACCTTTAGATTCAAGGGGGTAGTTGAGTGGATTTTGTTGAAGGAGTTAAGCTATTTTCCACCAAAATAGCTGCTTCGGGTACCGAACTCGACTTTCCTCTGGGTTTTCACAGACTGCAGTTGCGAGCCAAAAGGTCGAGTTTCTGAGCAGCTATGCAGAGTGGGACACAGGAGGCTGTAGGCTTCTGGGCTGGCTGTAAAGCTTGGTCAAGATAGCGTCCAGAAACTCCAGCAAGCAACTGCTGGCTTCTTCTATAGTCTGACGAATCCAGCGTAAAGATGAGCTCTACACACTTGGGTTCCTGGTTTTAACTAGCTTTCGCTCGCGCGGCCGTGCCCGAAATAAGAGACACAGGAGGAGCGCGTTTCGTTGGGTTTCACCCCCTAGGGCTCCCACCACCCGATCGCCTGCCCGAGGGGGTGGAACTACATCCCTTGTCTTATAGTAATTGATATAAGAGAGGGCGGGAATAAATAATTGTTTACCAACCTTTTTAACCTCCAATTACCAACAGCACGATACGGCAGTCACAAATACACGACTAGCGTTTTTTTACTTGGGAATTCTGTTTACTATATCACGTTGTTGCAGGTAATTTTTACTTATCCCTTCTTGCTTAAGAGTCACAAATTACTAATCACTATTTACTCACCGGCAACTATTAATTATGGTCAGGTTGAAGAATTTATTATTCAATAGTAAAAGTGCAAAGCTTCACATTTTTTGGTAGGATAATTTTGACCGCTGTTCAAATTTGGTGGTAATGACTGCAATGATTTCTGATGTTTACACGTTGAGAGAACTGGAAAGATCGATCGCATCCGATCCGGACAAGTGGCGTCCGATGGTGTTTACTAACGGCTGCTTCGATATCCTGCACTGCGGTCACGTCCGCTATTTGCAGGCGGCAAAAAATTTGGGGCGATCGCTCGTTGTGGGCTTGAATAGCGACGCCAGCGTGCAAGCTATCAAACCGCAGCAGCCGGGATTGCCACCCCGTCCGATCGTACCGGAAAATCAGCGAGCCGAAGTGTTAGCGGCTCTCAAACCAGTAGACGCCGTAGTAATTTTTTCGGAGATTACAGCAACTAAACTGATAAATATCCTGAAGCCTGATATATACGTTAAAGGAGGCGACTATCAAGTCGAAACTCTGCCGGAAGCACCGGCCGTTATCGCCGGAGGTGGCAAGATTTCCTTGATCGAAATAGAAGTTCCCAGTTCTACCAGTGCGATCGTCAAACGCATTTTACAATTAGGTACTTAACCCTTGATCGCAAACAGCAAACAGTGAGCTAAACTCAGAAGTTGCCCCATCAAAAAACACGCTTGGTGCGATATCTCGTACAACTTCATCCCAATTGCTAAGCAGGAGATAATTTTAATGGAACTCACAAGCAATAACACGATCGCGGAAATCATACAAAGACACAAAGCAGAGTTACTAGCAGACTGGCTCAAAGAACTGCAAAATACCGGGCTGCGGCGGGACGACTTGATGAGAGCCAAAGAATTGCGCTCTGAGTGTCAAGAGTTCTTGCAATTGCTCCACATTGCAGTCGGACACGGTAACTTTAGCGACATCCAGACACCCGAATGGGAAAATATGCGGGTGTTGCTAGCAGAAGTTTCGCGATCGCGCGTTCAGAGAGGCTTTACTCCCTCAGAGATAGCGAGTTTCATTTTATGCTTCAAAAAGCCATTGTTCGATCGGCTTTGTCATGAACTGACAGAAAACCGCGACGCACTTGTCGAGCAACTTTGGCTTTCCACCAGTTTATTAGACCAGCTTGGCCTTTGGGTGACAGAAATCTTTCTCAAAGCTCGCGAAGAAGTCATCGAACGCCAGCAGCAAGAAATGCTGGAATTGTCAACACCCGTAGTCAAACTTTGGCAAGGCATTCTCGCTTTACCTATGATCGGGACTCTCGACAGTGCCCGCACTCAAATAGTAATGGAAACTCTGTTGCAAGAAATCATGGAAACCGGCTCAGAATTTGCGATTTTAGACATTACAGGCGTGCCGACTGTAGACACTTTAGTTGCTCAACATTTATTAAAAACTGTAGCAGCCGCCCGTTTAATGGGTACTGAGTGCATCATCAGTGGCATTCGCCCGCAAATAGCTCAAACCATAGTTCACTTGGGAGTTGACTTGCAGGATATTCTCACAAAAGCTACTTTAGCAGATGCTTTTAAAGTCGCGTTGCAGCGCCAAGGTTTAATTATAAAAAATCTTAAAGAGGAAAAGTAAAAATATTGCTATCTGACATGATAACTCAAGTAAATGTTAGCAAGTAGGTGAATTTATGGAACGAATACCGATTCTTCAAATGGGAGAATTTTTGCTAGTAACAATTCAAGTAGATATGCACGATCGCTTAGCAATGACGCTGCAAGATGACCTGACGAACCGCATCGTCAAAACAGGTGTCAAAGGTGTGTTAATAGAAATTTCTTCCCTCGAAATTGTTGATTCTTTTATCGGTCGCATTATCAACAATATCGCTAGTATGTCGCGAATTTTAGATGCGGAAACAGTTGTGGTCGGGATGCAGCCAGCGGTTGCTATTACCCTCGTTGAGTTGGGGCTTTCCCTGACAGGAGTTCGCACAGCTTTAAGCGTTGAAAAGGGCATGATTTTGTTAAGAAAATCCTTGGGTTGGTCTCTTGACGAGCAAGGGTAAGCAATCGATTAATTTTCCCCTGACCGAGGCACAGGCAGTCAATAAACCTAGTTTGTTTGTAGATACCTTGTTGACAAACAGAAGATTTCTTAGGAAAGGGCTTACGCACTCAAGGGGGTTAAATCAAGGGTTTAAGATTCCTGCACTATGTTCTATTTTGAGAGAAAATCGTAGTAAGTGCGTAAGTCCTATTAGGAGAAACTAAGTTGATGAGCGTAAGTCCTATATTTTGGGGAGAAGTTCTATTTTGGTACAGTAGCCGCCATGTCAAAACGTGAGATACTAGAAATCCGATCGTCATCCGATATAGTCCACGTCCGACAGCAAGTGCGAGCTTGGGCTGTAGCAATGGGATTCGGTTTATTAGACCAAACGAAAATCGTTACCGCAGCCAGCGAACTCGCCCGCAATACTGTAGACTACGGCAAAGGGGGAACTGTAACTCTCGAAACGCTCCAATTAGGAACCCGCAAAGGGCTGAGGCTGATATTTGAAGACAAGGGCCCGGGAATTCCAGACATCGAATTGGCAATGACTGACGGTTATACTTCTAATCACGGTTTGGGTTTGGGACTCAGTGGTTCTAAACGGTTGATGCACGAATTTGAGATTGTTTCCAAAGTGGGTAAGGGAACTAAAATTGCGATCGTCCGCTGGCGCTGAAGAAGTAATACGATTTGAGAGTTGAGATTTTAGATTAAAAAATTGGGAATGAGTGAGGACGATCGGGGTTTGGAGCTTGCGTATAGTTGTATTATTTTTTAAATTGGTATAAAGAGTAACCAGCAAAGCCAAGAAGTGATTCTTGGAATCCCACACCATACCCGCAGAGGGTTGGCGTATGGAGGATTTCATTATGAGAACTGATAAAAAATGATAGATGCCGTAGCCTTGCCCGTAACAGAAGAAAGTCAAGTCGGAGAAGCGCGGCGAATCGCAGTCGCCCTGGCGGCCGAAGTCGAATTTAACGAGACCGATCGCGGTAAAGTCGCAATTGTTACCACCGAAGCAGCAAAAAACGTGGTCAAGCACGCCCGCGAAGGAGAACTTTTGCTGCGAACATTAAAAACAACGGCAGGATATAGCATTGAAATAGTAGCGCTAGACCGGGGGCAGGGCATGGCAAATGTCGCGCTGTGTCTGCGGGACGGTTTTTCTACAGCGGGAAGCCCTGGAACAGGACTGGGGGCAATTAAACGCCTCTCTAATTTTTTTGATATTCATTCTGTACCAAAACTCGGGACAGCCTTATTAGCGCGGCTGGAACCGACCCAAAATAGCCGGGAAGCCTTCCAAAACAGCAATTACTTGGAATTTGGGGTGATCCACTTGCCGAAAGTAGGAGAGCAAATTTGCGGGGATTCGTGGGCGACAGAAAATCACCTTGACAAAAACCTGATTTTAGTTGCAGACGGGCTCGGCTACGGGGATTTGGCGGAGGAAGCGTCTCGCGAAGCAGTGCGCGTATTTCAAGAAAACGCCAAACTCGGGCCGAAAGCAATTTTAGAGAAGGCGCACGCTGCTTTAAAAAATACCAGAGGAGCGGCTGCGGCGATCGCCCAAATAGATCCTACCCAACAAACAATTTGTTTTGCCGGAATTGGCAACATCAGCGGTGTAGTTGTCACAGATAACCAAAGCCGCAGCATGGTTTCCTACAACGGCACAGTTGGACATATGATGCGAAAAGTAGCAGAATTTGTCTATCCTTGGTCGCAGCAGTCCCTACTCATCATGCACTCTGACGGTTTGGCGGCGCAGTGGAATTTAAACCGCTACCCGGGTTTAGCCTCCAGACATCCTGCTTTAATCGCAGCCGTGCTCTACCGGGATTTCAAACGCACTCGCGATGACATGACAGTTATAGTAGCCAAGATGAGAGAAGCAGCGTGAGTTACCCAATCCTGACGACGGAAGTCCGCTTTGAACAAGACATCGTACAAGTACGCCAAAGAGCTCGCCAAATTGCTAAAGGGCTGGGATTCGATTCCCAAGTACAAACCCGCATCGCCACAGCAGTTTCCGAAATTGCCCGCAATGCTTTCAAATATGCCGGCGGTGGCAAAGTAGAATTCATTGTGGAAGGGGAATCGCCCCAAATTTTTCGGACTCGGATTTCCGACACCGGGCCGGGAATTGCTGATTTACCCGCTGTGTTAAGCCCCAATTTTCGATCGCAAACCGGCGCGGGACTCGGTTTAGCAGCAGCGAAACGGTTGATGGACGAAGTGAAAATCGACTCTGCGCCCGCTCGCGGAACGGCTGTACAATTAATTAAACAGTTTTCCAAACATATGCCCGCGCTGAGTGCGATCGAACTAAATCAATTAGTTGACAAACTAGCGCGCCAAATTCCCGAAGATCCCTATGCCGAAATTCAGCAGCAAAATCAAGAATTACTACGCACTTTAGACGAACTCCGCCAGCGTCAAGAAGAACTCGTACAATTAAATCAACAACTAGAAGATACCAATCGCGGAGTTCTGGCACTTTACGCTGAATTGAACGACAAAGCCGAATCTCTCCGGCGCGCCAGCGAACTCAAAACCAGCTTTCTCTCTAATATGAGCCACGAGTTTCGCACTCCGCTAACGGCCATTATGAGCCTTTCGGAAATATTGTTACATCGCCTCGACGGAGAACTTTCCCCCGAACAGGACAAGCAAGTAAATTACATTTACAAATCCGCCGAGTCTCTCGCAGAACTTGTCAACGACTCGTTAGATTTAGCCAAAGTAGAAGCCGGAAAACTAACTGTTCGCGTGGCTGATTTTGAAGTCGAAGATTTGTTCAGCGCGCTGCGAGGAATGATGCGCCCCCTGGTTCCCCAAAACTCTGCCGTTTCTATAATTTTTGAAGATCCTCTCGAACTTCCAATCCTTACAACCGACGAGGGCAAAGTTTCTCAGATTTTGCGAAATCTGATTTCTAATGCCCTCAAATTTACCGAAGCAGGTGAAGTTCGAGTTGCTGCGGAAATAGGAGAAGAGGGAACAGTTACTTTTTCAGTAGCAGATACGGGCATCGGCATTCCCCCAGCCGATCAAAGGCGGATTTTTGAAGAATTTGTCCAACTCGAAAACCCCTTGCAGAAGGGCGTCAAAGGCACGGGATTGGGATTGTCTCTGTGTAAAAAACTGGCCGAATTTCTGGGGGGAAGCATTGAAATGACAAGTTCACCCGGAGTGGGTTCGACTTTTTTTGTAACACTGCCGATTCTGTATCCTGGAGAGGAAGAAAACCCTTTGGAAATGTCCCCTGCTAAGGGAGATGAAATATCGCTGGCAAGCGCAAATTCTCGTAGCTTGCGGGGTTCCGGGGCATCGCCAGCGGCGGATTCAGCAGCCAAAGTTTTGATTGGGGAGGATGAAGATAATTTTTCGGTATTTGCTGAAAAAATTGCCACCAATTCATTGTACTGCGATATAGGTCGCCAACGGCGCTGAAGGTGGGTTCGGCTGCTCTTTGAGCAACCGCAAGCAATTTTTACCGACATTGTGATACCGGATCTGACCGAATTTGAGGTTTGGGAAGGGTTGAAATGCGATCGGACTACTTGTCAAATACCTGCTATCGTGATGAATTCAAAACATTTTGGGTTACATCACTTTTTTGCTGTGCGGAATGCTAAAAGTGCACGGTGAAAAATATTATTCCGATGCAAAGGGAAACAATATCAGGCCTTGTAGCTTTTGAGAACTGAAGTCCGATGCTGCGAACCTAATTATATTTTTTTCAGCGCATTTTATATTGTTCGTAAGAGAATTAATTTATTGCAGGCAAGATTTATTTAATTTGCAACAGCATATAACCTTTGTGCTGTAAAATGTAGCAGTTCTCAGTGGCCGACTGTATAGTAGGGACTTACCGAGGGCCTATTTTCGTGTCGGCGATCGGCTAAAATCCATGATAAATCTTGTTCTTAGCAAAGTCTCGATTAATAAAAAGAATGCAACTGTAGGCGCGTAATCCAAACCCATACAAAAAAAGCCATTCCCAATTCCCAATTCCCAATTCTAAAATCTAAAATCTAAAATGGTATGACTTTCATCTCCCTTCAATATGCCCTGTTTTTGTTAGTTTTGTTCGCGGCTTACTGGTTGGTTCCGCTGCGGTGGTGGCGGCTGTTCATCATGTTGGCGGGTAGTTTAATTTTTTACGCTTCGCTGCAAATTTGGTACATTCCTCTGCTGTTAGTCGGTGCTTTGTTTAATTACTGCTTGGCGATGGCGATTGGGGAACCTCTGGATTGGCGGATTGCTAATGAATCTTGGAACCGCCGCCGTTTGTTGCTGCTGTGGATAGGCATCTGCCTGAATGTGTTGCTGCTTCTGGGCTTTAAGTATGTGCCTTTTTTATTGAGTTCGATCGGCACTTTGTTCAATTGGCCTTTAGCGATCGACGGGGCTGACTGGGTGAAAAGTCACGTCATCGCACCTTTGGGATTGAGTTTCTTTTGCTTTGAGTGCATTGCTTATTTGATTGACGTGTACCGAGGCGCGCCTGCTGCTACTTCGCTGCTGCACTTTGCTGCTTACAAGTTGTTTTTTCCAAAACTGATTTCTGGCCCGATTACTCGGTATCACAACTTGATCTATCAACTGAAAACCCAGGAATTTCCGACGCCCGATCGCATTTCTGAGGGACTTTGGACGATCGCCTTTGGTGCAGTAAAAAAAGGTCTTTTCGCAGATAACTTGGGAATTTATGTCGATTTAAGCTTTACCAACTTGCAGCGGGCGGGTAGCGAGGATTTGTGGCTGGCTATTTTTGCTTACGGGCTGCAACTTTATCTCGATTTTAGTGGCTATGTTGACATGGCGCGGGGTACTGCTTTGCTGCTGGGTTGGTATTTGCCACCAAATTTTGATTTTCCTTATTTTAGTGCCAGCATAGCTGATTTTTGGCGGCGCTGGCACATGACTTTAGGCGATTGGCTACGCAATTATTTGTATTTTCCTGTGGGCGGTTCGCGAGTCGGTTTGTGGCGCACTTGTCTGAATTTGTCGATCGTCATGTTAATTGCGGGAATTTGGCACGGGGCAGCTTGGGGATTTATTGTGTGGGGAGGTTTACACGGTTTGGCTTTGGCGGTTCACAGGCTGACTGATGTGCTGTTTAAGCGGTTGCGGATCGAGTTTTTGTGGGAAAATCCGATCGGGATTGCGATCGGTTGGCTGTTGACTCAGGCGATGGTTTTTGCTAGTTGGATATTTTTCCGCCTTCCCGATTTAAAGGATTCGGGATGGGTGATTTCGCATTTGTGGGGACACACTGCTGACGTGCAGTTTGCTGAGAAAGTTTATGGCGAAGCTTTGGGTTTGGAAAGAGTGCATTTAACTTGGATGTTGGCGGCTTTGGCGGCGGCGATGGTGGGGAATTATGCGTTGAGTCGGGGTTTGAAATTGGAGTTAAATTGGCCGCTGAAATTGGTGTTAGTGCCGCTTTGTTTGTATGCGGTTTGGGTGTTGGCTCCCGAAGGGGGTTTGCCTTATATTTATTTTGATTTTTAGGGTATTATAGCCGAAGGAAGAAGGAAGAAGGAAGAAGGAAGAAGGAAGAAGGAAGAAGCAATAAAATCAATCGTTTCAGCCATTAACAACGTCCTAACGGTCTTGGCGGTTGCTATATTTGATTTTCCTTTTATTGCCCGTAAGGTGCGCTAGGCGCACCATACAACTACATTGAGGTGCGCCGAAGTGATTCCCCGCTTTGGTGCTCGGTGTCCACCCTACAACTCACAGTCAACAGTCAACAGTCAACAGTCAACAGTCAACAATCATTTCGCTCCTGGGCCCTACAACTGATAAGAACACCAGTCACTCCAACTACCGACATAAAGTTTAGCATCGGGAATTCCGGCGATTTCTAAAGACAGTAAATTAACGCAAGCCGTCACCCCGGAACCGCAATAAACAATAATTTCTTCGGCGTTTTCTAATTCCGTCCACCGCTGTTTTTGTTCGGATGCCGATCGCACTTTTCCAGTTTCATCCGTCACCCCTTGCCAAGGATAGTTAACCGCACCCGGAATGTGACCTGCAATGGGGTCAATCGGCTCCCGCAAACCTTCATATCTCTCGCTTTCTCGCGAATCAACCAAAACCTTTCCCGGCAAGTCTTTACGCTCTTTTACCGCCTCAATATCTACCGCCAAATCCTGCTGCAAGTGGGTCACAAATTTACCCTCCCGGGGTTCTGGCAAAATATTTGTTACCGGATAGCCCGCCGCTTTCCAGCCGCTGAAACCGCCGTCTAACAAAGCCACTTTGCTGTGTCCCATATATCGCAGCAGCCACCACAAACGAGCGGCAAAAGCCAGCCGTGAATCGTCATAGGCGACGACTAAAGTTTCAGGTGAATTAATGCCGATCGCGCTCAACTTCTCAGCTAATTCTTCAATATTTGGCAGCGGATGTCTACCGCCGTGTTTGCCCACTGAACTCGCGAGATCGCGGTTTAAATCTAAATAGAAAGCTCCCGGGATGTGACTTTCTTGATATTGTTTTTGTCCCAATTCCGGGTCGGCAAGGGAAAACCGACAGTCAATGATTACAACTTGCGGATTGTCGGTATTGGTGGCTAACCATTCAGGAGAAACGATTAAAGTGTTGTCTGTCATAATTTTTCCCATCTATATTTTAACATTATCTCGCAGGAGATTTTTTCTCGGGTTCTGCTTTGTCGGAAGGAGATTTCTCTGAAGCTCTATTTTCAGAATTTGATTTTTTAGGAGTTGCTTTTTCCGGAGTTTCTTTGGGCGAATTGGATTTTTTAGGAGTTGCTTTTTCCGCAGGTGATTTTTCGGCTGGTGCGGGAGTTGGAGTTGGCAGAGGGGGAGTTACTGCTGCTTCTTGAGCGTAAAGCAGATATTTCTGATACTCGATTACTTTTGCTTGAGCTAGTTGATGGTTGGGGCTAGAGACTGGTACTCTTCTCATTAATGAGACCGCTTCCTGCCAACGATCGGTAACTGTAGTCCAATCTTCCTTGGTTTTTGCCGCTCGGCCTAATTCTGCTGCTTTGAGTGCGCTGTTAACGGCTTCTCGAAAAGTATCTGGTGCAGTTGCTAAATTTGCTGTTTCATCGGGATTCTCCCCCGCAGTTGCTGCTGGCTGGTTCAAAATTTTACCGACAAACGCCACCACGGCGATCGCCAACATACCCGTTACTAGCCCGACTACAATGAAAGTCGATCGCAGCCGATTCTCAAATGCAGCAAGTTCCGGCGGTTTTTCCTCCTCCTCAAAATTGTTCTCCATCTCTGTGCGATCGTCCATATTAGCAACCGCAGTATTTGGCACAGATTCTCCCCCAAAGCTCTGTGGGTCAAAATTGCTGTTCTCCAAACTAAACTCTTGACTCCAAGCAGCAGAAATCTGACCGCTTTCTCGGCCCTCAACCTTCACTTTGCGAATCGAATCCGGCTGCAAATTCGTCAGCTCGGTGCGGACAAAATCAACTAATGTATTTTCTATGGGTACCTGCTCGGCCTCAAGAATTACATCCAAACAGTCGCCGTCGAGATTCGCGGAGGCGGTGATGCCTTCAGATTGCAACTGGCTGTTTAGCCAAGATGCGATCGCCTCCGGGTTTCCCTGCTTGGCAAGTTCCTGAAAATTAAGCTCTGTCATAGCTAGACACCTGATAATGCAGAATGTAGAAGGCTGAAGGAAGTTCGGTAACGGATTACGTAACAGATGTAACGGATGGAAGAAGTCAGAAGGCTTTAGTTATTTAGCACAGAAGTCAGAAGCAATATGATAGCTCATGTTTCAGCAATTAAGAACGTCTTAACCTTCGGGCGCGGTTGCTATAGAAGGCAGAATTAATGAAAAAGTCAGAAATAATTTTTTTACAGTTGAAAACACCCTCATTGAAATTCAACAAATAGTATAATGTATCGTGGCAAATCCCAGCCCAAAGACGCAAATTATCACTCTCGCTCCGCCTCCGAGCCCTTGGGAAAAGACTCGCAGTCCTGACTCCCAAACGAACTCAGGTTTGTAGTGAGGAATGCAAGCCGTCTTGCTCAGCCGCCAAATACTGCTGCTGCAACCAGGTTTTTGATACCGGGCGCGCCAGTCGAGATATTGCAAGCATCGCCCCTAAAACCAGCATCCGCCTGGAAAAATCCTCGATCGCGCGGATGCCAGATGAGAAATTTTAGAGGAAAAATTTGTGCGATCGCAGTGCCATCGGCGGACAGCGAGTGATATCATCAGTTAGTCAATATTCAAGTTTTTATAGCAAATAACTCGATCGCACAATGGTAGCAATAGCAATTTTAGCGGCGGGACGCGGCACGCGCATGAAATCTGACTTGCCCAAAGTTCTACACGAATTAGGCGGTCGATCGCTAGTTGAGCGAGTCCTCCAAAGTTGTCAAGAAATTCAAATTACCAGGCGACTTGTCATCGTCGGTTATCGAGGCGAACTCGTTAAAGAATCTCTGATTCGAGGTCAAGAAATATCAGGGAAAAATCTTCAGTCTCCTCCCCTAGAATTTGTAGAACAAACTGAACAATTGGGCACCGGTCATGCCATCCAACAATTGCTGCCTCACTTAGAGGGATTTCAAGGAGACTTGCTGGTCTTAAATGGGGATGTACCTTTGCTGAGGGCAGAAACTATCAAACAATTGATGGCAATTCACAAACAGCACCAAAACTCTGCTACTTTATTGACAGCTAATTTACCTAATCCTCAAGGGTACGGCCGAGTATTTACCGACAGTCAAAACTTAGTCCAGCAAATTGTCGAAGACCGCGACTGCACACAAGCTCAAAAGCAAAATCACCGCATTAATGCAGGTGTTTACTGCTTTCATTGGCCGGATTTAGAGAAAATTTTGCCAGAATTGAAGGCAGATAATGACCAAAAAGAATATTACCTAACTGATACGGTAAATTTCCTCAGTCCGGTGATGGCGGTAGATGTGGAAGATTATCAAGAAATATTGGGAATTAACGATCGCAAACATTTAGCCACAGCTTGCGATATTTTGCAAACGCGGGTAAAGGACAAGTGGATGACGGCGGGAGTGACGCTGCTCGATCCCAACAGCATCACCATTGACGATACAGTAGAGTTGCAGCCGGATGTGGTAATTGAACCGCAAACTCACTTGCGGGGAAACACTTCGATCGCCTCTGGGAGTCGCATCGGCCCCGGCAGTTTGATCGAAAACAGTCAGATTGGGGAAAATGTGACTGTGCTTTATTCGGTGGTTTCTGACAGTATGGTTGCTGAAAATTCGCGGATTGGCCCTTACGCCCACTTGCGGGGACACGCAGAAATTGGGGCGAACTGCCGCGTCGGCAATTTTGTAGAATTGAAAAATACTCAAATAGGCGATCGAACTAATGTCGCTCACTTGTCTTATTTAGGCGACGCGACTTTGGGAGAAAAAGTCAACATCGGTGCTGGGACAATTACGGCAAATTATGACGGAAAAAACAAGCACAAAACTCAAATAGGCGATCGGAGTAAAACGGGTTCTAACAGCGTGCTGGTTGCACCGGTAACTTTGGGGGAAGATGTTACTGTAGCGGCGGGTTCTGTGGTGACAGAAGATGTGCCGAATGATTGTTTAGTAATTGCCCGTTCCCGGCAAGTTGTCAAACCAGGTTGGAAGTTGAAAGAACCTAAAAAGTGAACGAGTGTTCAGTTTTTAGATGATGAGTTTCCACCCGCGAGTTTCGCATTCGATACCACAGAAACGGGGTTTTTATAACGGGGGCGATCGCGCTCTAGAAGAGATTTTGGTAAAAAACTCCGTTTCTGGGTAAGTCGGCAAGCTTGAGAAATCGGGCTGATGGCGATCGGCTATTTTTTGTTATTTTTGCTGGTGCAGATAGTTGTTAATCGCTTTGGCGATTTTTTCTTGCTCGTAGAGACTCATAGTGCGGGGTAGGGAGATGCGAGAACCTCCACAAACTAACAGTCTGACTTCGTACCAAATGTCCTTATCCAGATCTTTTGTTCGATCGACTTCCACGCCATAAATCTCGCACAGAGAGTATTCAATTACTTTACGTGCCAACAAACCCTGCTGTTTAACAGTCAAGGTGTTTAAATTTCCATCGAAGCTGTAGATTTCATTATTTCTCAAGACGATCACTGCGGCTGCTGCGAGCAAAAATATGCCTCCTGTCCATCCCAACCAGCGATCTTCTTGGCTTAAGCGCAGCAATCGATCTTTGGCATTTTTCACAAAAAAATTGATGTCAGAAGCAACAGCGTCTTGGCTTCCCCAATTAGTCGAGTTAGCAGTGAAAGGAACATTGCCAACAGAAGTCAGAAGTACAACTCTGGTTTTATACCCGCATCTTTGAACTTTAGCTCCCCGCAAAGAAGCCAGCTCAATTTCTTGGATTTTTGAACCCAGTAAATTCGATCGCACAATCTGGCAACTGCCTTGTTTTGCCTGCAATCGCTGGCAGCTCAGGGTTGCTTTATGATAATCAAAAGCCAGCCCGAACAGTCCAAGGGCTATGAATAAACAACTAGCCAACCAAAAATCAAATATGCTTTGAGTCTGAATTATTAATTCACTTGCTGTTTGCTTGATTATTTTCATTTATCTCGCCTTAAATTCCAAAAATGATGTTACAGATGCCTTACTAACCCCGAGCGACCGAATTGTTAACTTATATATTATTTGAAGTCGTCCCCTGCGATGACCCCTTTTATTTTGGTAATAGGTTACCAATAAAATTTCTGACAGACACCAAATGTCGCGAGTTTACCTGCTGCTGGGTTTAAGATAGCTTTCCATTATTTAAAATAGATGAATCTTAAAAATATATTAATTATGTTATGGGGAATAAAACCTTAGTTTCGCGCTCCGTAGGAAAGTAATCACCCAGGTGAGTACAGGTTTACATTTTTTCACATTGTCAGGTTTATTTGCGCCTACTTAATTATCGTTAGTTATTAACTTGGGGGATTCCCTACAGGATAGCTACGATTCACGGACTTGCAGGGCAAATACATTGCTAAGCGTGCGATTATCGCTCATCGATATATAGCTGCGAATCAAGTCAGCCATTTTGTGTTGTTCTGTTAGTGAATAGCTTCTTAAACAGATGATATCGCCCCCTAACATCCACAAATCAACATAATAGCTACGATTTCCCTCGCTATCTCCTATTTCCTCTAATTCTACCGCAGAAATCTCGCGAGTTGGGCATTCGGTAACATCATGAAGCCATACACCCCGTCGTTTAATGGTCATTTTGCTAAAAGTTTTATCAAAAATGTATGTTTCATCTATCGCGCCGTCCAACAAAGGCAGCGAAAATAACAGAAATATGCCTCCACCTATCCAATTTGAAGCTAAAATAATCTGCAATAGTCCAATGACGATGAAGGGAGAAATTAATAGCAAACCATCCCGGGCGCTGGAAGTTTGAATTGTTAGTTGAGTTGGTGTTTGCGTGAGAATTTTCATCAGTTTATTTGGGATTTTCACAAACAAGGTGAATTACTTATCTATCCGCTGTATGCAATTTTTCATGCACGGATTATTATTTGACAATGCTTTGGACGATCGCACTTTTGGTGTTGTCAACAGCCTTGACAGCATAAGCGTCGCCCGGACGTAGCTGTAAAGCTCTGTTAAAATTGATTAAAGCCGTTTGATAGTCTCCCTGCCCGTAGTAAATATAACCGAGTTTCATCGATTGTTTGAAGTCATCTTTTTGAGCAGCAACACGTGCTGCGGAAGCAGGAGATGACTCGGCAGCAGGAAATGGCTCGAAAGCAGGAGATAACTCTTGATATGGTGATGGAGAAGTATTGAAATCAGAAGGAAAAGAAGAGGGCGATTGCTCGTTATACCCCTGCTCTACATTAGGCCCAGAGTCAGAAATTTTTACAAAATTTTTGCCATAAAATACTGAAGTAGTAATGCCTCCCAATAAAAGCATTAGCAATCCAGCACATTGAATTAAGAATGTTTTTCGGATTTTTTTATTGCTCCAATTTTTGATATAAAAAACCAATGAGGCAAATGGGACAAGCAAGTAAAGCACTCCCCAAAGAGTTTCCTGTCCAAAAGCTTGAACTAATCCCCAAAAATAGCCAACAAAACTTAAAACTAAACCTAGGATGAAAAATAAGGCGATCGCAATACCAGGCATTTTCTATTTCTCCGATTGATGTATAGTTATTTTGCAAACTGTAAAGGAGCGGATTTTCTACCTGAAACTCTTTCCCCTGTTTGCTGTGTTAAAAATAGATTAGCGGTGAAAACAGTTCGATCGCGCACAGCGAATGTTAGGATTTTGGTTAGGAATTTGACTAGGAACTCGATCGCGACTGCCGCAAATGATACCCTCTACACTCGATCCGCCAGAAGAACCATTTGCACGCGCAAGCAACGGCTGGGACATCCAAAAGCTTTACACCGACTTGTCAAAGGCCAAACAAGAATTCGCCCCCCACGCCAGAAGAGGGCTGACACCCGTAGAAAAGCGACACCTCTGCGGCTTGCTGTGCGGCTACAGCCCAGCCGAAATTGCGGTTTTTCTCAACAAACAAATCAAAGGTGTCGAAGTTGATTTGTCAAAAAGTTTGTACCGATACATAGAATTATTGACAAATCGGCCGCGAAATGCGCTCAAAAATTGGAGAGATACGATCGACTGGCTGGAAATAGCGGGGTATAACACGCAGCCAAAAACCTCAACTGGCGCCATCTTAAAAGCCACTCTCCACCATTCAGACAGGATTTTGTCTGCAGCTATCAGTCCCGACGGACAATTCCTCGCAACGGGTTCTGAGGACAGTACAGTGAAAATTTGGAGTTTGCACAGCGGGGAACTGCGGCAGACGATTTTCGGACATTCAACAGCCGTGTTGCTAGTGGCTTTCAGTCCCGCCAGCAAAACGCTGCTGACACGATCGCGCGCGGGCACAGTCAAACTCTGGAACCTGCAAAACGGCCAACTGCTGAAGCGTTTGGCAGACGTGCACCGCCACGAATCTGTCGCCGTTACGCCATGCCTATGGGTTTTATCTAGCATCTATTGGTCATGACACCAGAGCTATTCAGGCTTATCTGGGACACAAGAATATTCAACACACTATTGGCTACACGGAGTTATCGCCAGACTGCTTCCAGAATTTCTGGCTCGACTGAAACTATTTTTGGTTCAAAATCTCTACAAATCAATGGTTTCAACTGCCTTGCTTTACAAAATTTTACAACCTGTCCTCTTTTGCGCGTATCCCGGCTGAACCCCATTGAGACTGTGGTTTAATTAATGTCTAAAAAGTTACACAAAATTTTTTTGGTTCTAAAAAGCTTTCACAGCAATGGTTTTAGCCTATCTTGCCTCTGGTAACAGCTTCGCTAGCTTCTCGCCACCCTGCAATTTTCTTGACATCTTCCTTAAGGAGGAAGTATATTTATTTATGTTGTAGTAAGTCTACTTCGGTTTTTGCTCATATCCCTAACTAGGCTCTGATGATGAAAAATCTATACAGCTTCCCTTCCTTGACAATGAATTATTCAGTTCCAATGGCTAAAATCCTTCAGAGTTTAATGGTTGCTACGGCCTTAGCCTTACCACTATCCGTAATGACAGCAAAAAGTGTTTTAGCTGAAGCTTTGGGGTTTAATATTATTAACAAGACGCGTACTAATATAACACAATTTTATACCAATCCCACAGGAATAGATAGTTGGGGGGAAGACATTCTTGGTATAGATATACTTAGACCTGGAGAATCTGCACTCATAACTATTCGAGACAGTCAGAATGTCTGTACTTACGATATCAAAGCTGTTTTTGATGATGGGGAAGAAAGTATAAAATATAAAGTTAATCTTTGTACATTAGAAAACTATACGTTCACCGACTAATAACGCAAGTTGCTAGTTATGCGAAGCGGTTTCCGAGCGCGTAGGGCCTGTCGTCGGGCGCTACGCGCTGTCAAGCTGTTCAATAAATCGCGATAAGATGCTTCCATTGAGTCATTTAAGCAATACAATTGGAGCTATGAATAGAATTTGGATAGTTAAAGGCTGGCTGAAAAAATTGCTATTTATGCGATCGTACTCCCTTCCCGCTGTAAGATTATAGAATCAGGTTGTATATCTGCTGAATTGTCTTTGCGATGTGACTTTGTGTCGGCAATTGTCCCGTTTCAAATAATTATTTTATTCGTTTTTTTACCTTTTATATGCTGGTTCCCACTGGCAAATGGTGTAGTAGCCTCAGTCTTAGTAAATGAATTAGATATTCTGCTAGATTGAAGTTCGGTGAGTAGGTTGGTGTATAAATTAACTCTACTGTGAGATTTTATTCTATCTCTGATGCTATTTGTTCAGCTATTAAATATTTCTTGATCTTCTTTCTCTGGGTCGAATTATTATCCAACAATATCGTTATATGATGCGCTTTTTATTTGATACTTTGTGGGCACAATTCTCCTATATATAATGCTATATCTTCGGTTTTGGCTGTGGGTGATATAGCGTTTCTCAGAAAGATGGAGTACGTCGAAACCCTGTGTTGTCAAGCTTTTGAAGTTGAATTGTGTACCTCATGTACCCAAGAACCGCTATAGTCTGACAAACTTTTTTCCACTTATAGCATCTACCGCTAAAAGTCCATTCAGCTTCTCTCTTTTTTTCCCTTCATTTGATGCCACTTCTGGTCGCGTATTTTTTTCTGCCCATCCATAGTATAGGCTTGGTCGATTCGTGACTGCAAATTCATCCAAAAATACTATTCTATTCCCACTCTTTCTCTCTGCTATTTTTTTTAGGACTTCCACATACTCCTTCTGTTTCTCTGGCGATGCCTTTGCCTAATCTCGATGCGCTTTTTGGTGAGATATATTTATATCGGCTAAAATTTCCGAGATTCTCGACGTTTTTAGGTCTACTTTCCACCGTTGCTTTATTACCGCCGCCATGATTTTTCCTGTCCAAATTTCTCTGTCTATCCCATACTTTGTTGGTTTCTCCTCTAAAATCATTCTCTTTAATTCTTGCCGTTTTTCTTGATCCAGTCTTGATTTTACCTGGTGCTTGATTGGTTAGACTATTCCCTATAACCCGATTTCTAAGTAGGGTTTGACCCATCTTGCCAATGTTAGATCTGTGCAGCCTAGTAGCTTGGTCACTTCTGTACGACTTTTTCCTTCACTTAGATGCCTAATTGCGGATAACCTTTGCCTGATAGAGGATTGCTGATTATTGTAGTACAGTCGTTGCCACTGCTTTTTCTCTAGCCTTACCAACCGCAATTGTTGGCTCAGATTCATTTCTATTACTCCCTTTTTTTCATTTTACCTCTATCTATATTCTTTGGGCGGGAAGGGAGTAAGCATCGCCAGATGAATTGTAGGGAAACGGCACAGCGCCGTGTCCTGACTGTGGATAATATCCATTCTGATGCCACCAGATTTGATATAAAACTAACGCCGATCGAGATACCCGAATTCTTCAAAAAGTCGGGTATCTGAACCGCCTACTGACAATTTATATCGCTTTTTTAAGCAATAAAAATCAGCTTTCCCTTGCCCATTTCCAAAGTATCGCCCATTTGCATACCGTTGTGAAAAGCACCCAAAATCACCTCGCTAGTTTTGCCGAAAGCGATCGCCCCGCTAGCATCAATTCCAATTGCGCCAAAATCCCGTTGACGCTCGTCAGCTTCAGTAAAAGAACGCTCAAAAGCAGCTTTCAAACTTAAACCATCTGTCACCCGAACCACAATTCGCGCGGCCAAACACTCGTCCATAATGTGCTCGCCAATTCCCGTACAGCTTACCGCCGCACTTTCAGCCGCGTAATTTCCCGCCGGCATCGCCGAGTCACTAACCCGCCCAATCCGCTCAAAACCCTTGCCGCCAGTCGAAGTCCCAGCAGCCAAGCGCCCATGCACATCCAAAGCTACGACTCCGATCGTACCCATACCGGCCGGTTCCGCCACCACGTCAGCCATTGCTTTGCTAAAATTGCCTTGGCGTTCCTGCATCCACTCGTGCAAACGCAAATCCGTCATCGGATCGTAAATCGGCAATTGAAGTTCTCGCAGCAATTCCGCCGAACCAAAATCAGAGAGAACCCGATCGTCCGAATGCTGCAAAAATTGAGCAAGTTCGATCGGATGTTGAACGCGAGAAACATTAATCGCCCCGCTGAAACGCTGCATCAAACCGTCCATCAGCGAAGCACTCATCCGAATTTGACCGTCCGACTGCACCACAGAACCAGTACCAGCATTGAATCGCGGGTCATCTTCCAACAATTGGCAGCCCCGCACCACTGCATCTACGGCACTTGCACCGTCTTTCAGCAGCGGATAAACTTCCTCCAAAACATCGTAAAGCGATTTCCGCACCGCCTCAATTCCGCCTTTACTATGTAGAGAACTGCCCGCACCGCCGTGAATAACTAACTTTGGTTGCACTTGTTGCGATGCCATAATTTATAACCTAATACCTAAAATTTTTCCTTTGCAATCTTAGCTTTGATCGAGCAACTTGCCCTAAATTCTTAATCTTGAGCCGCCCAACGGCGGCGGCGACAACGTTCGGAGCAGTATTTGACCTCATCCCAGCAGTCAGCCCATTTTTTGCGCCAAGTAAAAGGTCGATCGCACACGGGACACATTTTTGTCGGTAAATCAGATTTCGATCGTTGCTTGGCCATGCTAATTTGGACATTACATTAGTTAGTGATTAAATTTTAATCAAAACAAACAAAACAACCAATTTCTGCCTAACACCTCCCCAAATAAAAATGCTCGAAACGGCCGACGCCAACATCCGAATCGTCTTAGTCGAACCTGCAGGCCCATTGAATGTTGGTTCTGTTGCCCGCGTCATGAAAAATATGGGTTTGCACCAATTAGTTTTGGTAAATCCTCAGTGCGATCATTTAGGGGAAGAAGCCCGACTGATGGCTGTTCGCGCCGCCGACATATTGGAAACTACCAAAGTAGTCGAGAGTTTGCCCGCTGCTTTGGTAGGGTGTGTCAGAGCGATCGCAACTACAGGGGATGATTGTCGATCGTTGCCAACACAACTAGAAGAACCCGCAGATGCCTTGCCTTGGCTCCTTGAAGCCCCCAGCGCCCTAATTTTCGGCCGAGAAGACTGCGGCTTGACCAATGCCGAATTAAACCGCGCTCAACGCCTGATCCGCATTCCCAGCAGCGATGCCTACACTTCCCTAAATCTCGCCCAAGCAGTCGCTATCTGCTGTTACGAACTATACAAGTCAGTTGTCAGTTGTCAGTTGTCAGTTGTCAGTGGCCAGAAGGAATCGGCTCCCTTGGAAAATTTAGAGGGATATTACCAGCAACTAAAAACGCTGTTACTCAAAATAGGATATTTGCAGCAGCACACAGCAGCAAGCCGGATGGAAAAATTTCGGCGTTTGTACAACAGAGCCTATCCAACAATTGATGAAGTCGCCATGCTGCGGGGCGTCCTCCGCCAAACAGAATGGGCAATCAAAACTTACCCACGAGAGGCAAATTCTGATACTCTGGATGGGGCGTTGCCGGAAAATCCAACGGATAGCTAGGAGAAATGCTGATAATTGGGGATGTGAGATTGAGGATTTTTTTCACAGAGAACTTTCCTGCCCCCACTTGTCACCTTCATAACAGGGTTTCTTGACTAAAAACCTAAGCTTTGCGATAATTTGCGAGCAATAAACTTGGTTGCTGATACCATGCAGCCTCTGGGGCAAATCTAAAATCTAAAATCTAAAATTGATTGGCTGGCAAGCTGAAAAATCTTAAACTTGAAATTTACAGTAGTGATGAAGGAGTAAGACGTGGCAGAGCGGTTTCCCAAAGGATCGATATTATCGGTGATATCTTCGTCGATATCCTCTCCCAACTCCGGCTCAAAGCAGCCTAAGTCCGGCAAAGCAAGCCAGTCTGGCAACTCGGGCCGCCGTCGCCCTCCGCAACCGCAAAACGGCAATTCAGAAATTCGATCGCCCGAACCTGCGACTTTGCCACTGCAACAGGGCCGCGGCAGCAGAATTGGAGCCAATTCTCCCACATCTTCGGAAGAATTTACTACACAAGACTTTTTATCCGATCCCCGATCGGCAATTAACCCCAGAAAACCCAGAACCAGCAAAACTCCGCAGTCGAAGACTCGCCAACCAGGGAAAAAAGGCCTCGCTGCTGTCGATATGTTCGAGTTTCCGAACCCGAATCTGGAACGGGAAAATGTGAGTTCGATCGCCAGCAATCCCAACACCCAGCTCCCAACTGCCACTCGCCCTGCAACCCGTGGGAGTCGTCCCACTTCGCCCCCAGTTCGCATTTCAGACACGGTAATCCCCGCAGATGCCAAAAAACCCCCCGTGCCTAAACCGCGCCCACAAGCGAGTCCGAGACCGGGTAAACGCTCTGCACCTCGGAGCGTACCGCCGTTGGTGTATGCTACTCGCTTGCTGATTTTGGGAGTTGGGATAGCGGTGATTTGCGGTACGCTGCTGTCTGTGGTGAATGCTGTGAGTCGAGCATCGACTGTAGCGACAGAAGAACAAACCACCGCAGGGCAGAACAACCCAGCCGATAGCGCATCTGCGGCACCCGCAGCCCCAGAAGTGCTGCAACTGAATCAAGAATTAGGAGCTTTGAAAACGCAAGTTCAGGTTTTAGCAACAGAAAATCCTACTTTGACAGCCGGAATATTTCTAGTCGATTTAGATACGGGAAGCTACCTAAATTTTAATGGCGATACTGCTTTTGCTTCAGCTAGCACAATTAAAGTGCCAATTTTAGTAGCTTTTTTCCAAGCAGTAGATGAGGGCAAAGTACAGTTAGATCAGATGCTGACCCTGAAGCCCGAACACATTGTCGGCGGTTCTGGGGAGATGCAAGATCAGGCTCCTGGCAAGAAGTATTCGGCTTTGGAAGTTGCCCAAAATATGATTGTTGTCAGCGACAATACGGCGACAAATATGATGATTGAGTTGTTGGGAGGTGCTGAGGTGTTGAATCAGCATTTTGCAAATTGGGGTTTGAGTACCACGGTTCTGCGTAATAATTTGCCAGATTTGGAGGGAACTAATACTACCAGTCCGAAGGATTTGATTAATATCATAGCCCAGGTCGATCGGGGGAATTTGGTTTCGGTGAAATCGCGCGATCGTATTTTGCAAATCATGCGCCAAACTCAAAACGCTTCTTTGCTGCCGAAAGGTTTAGGCGAAGGTTCAGTTATTGCTCACAAAACCGGCAACATTGATACAATGCTAGCGGATGCGGGGATGGTAGATTTGCCGAACGGTAAGCGTTATTTAGTGGCGGTGATGGTGAAGCATTCACCGGAAACGGAGAAGCCAGCTCAAACATTGATTCGGGAGATTTCTCGGATTAGTTACCGCTATTTGAACGGTGAGGAAACCCCAGACGATTCACAAGTGAAAATTAAAAATTGAAAATTCAACCGGGTTTTTTCGGACAAGTCTCGTAGACTTTATCAAACTATAAATCAGTTTGTATTATGAAACTAAGCATTCGACTTGCTTGTCTGGTAGCGCTCTCAACTTTAGCCGTTGGAGTCTCCCCCTCCTTGAGTAATGCTAATCCTGCTCCTGAATATGAGACCGACGGCGTGAGAGCGATCAACAATAATATCGAACTCAATCGGGCAAAAAACTTAGCTCGTCAAGCAGCAGAAAGGGCTAATGGGGGTTTAGGCAACTATCGAGCTGAAGCTTCTATGCACGGTACTTCTAAGGAATCGCCGTTCGTTGACAATGGCGATGGAACTTGGACTTTTACTTTTAAGGGTTCCAAGCCTGGTTCGTCTGTCTTTACTGTAGAAACGGTTGTTACGGTTTCCCAAGATGGGAGGGTGAGAGTCGATTACAACGGGCAAATTCGCGACTCAAACGGAATTTAACAAGACTTAAGACTTACTCATCGGTGCTCAGAAACCTGGTTTTTCACGAAATACTTTGTTACAGCCCCAGAAACGGTAAAAAACCCGGTTTCTTGGTGTTGATGCGTCCAGGACTGAACTTGTGAAATAGCGATCGCCCGATTAGAGAAATCATTGATTAAGCTTTCGTCGCGGGTGATCCGCGCAACATTCTTTCGGTACTGAGATCGCGATCGATTTTCTTTGTTAAGCCGAGAGCCGGAGCTGTCAAATAAACGAACGAGGGCACTCCGGTCACGCTGTCAAGTTGCTTGTTACCGCGTCAGGCAAAATAGAAGCAGGTTGATAAGTTTGGTCGTGATAAGTAGTTACATCTAAAAAAGTGTAATATAAATAGAGATAGACTTTACTAGATAGAGATTAGCAAAAGCTATGAAACTCAAGCACTTTATCAATCTGCACAAAGGACTCAGCTTTCCATTTATTTTGACACTGATGTTCATTTACCAAAATTTTAATTTAGGTGCTTGGGTTTATCTCGCTCTGCACGGTACTTATGGTTTGTTGTGGCTGCTCAAAGGCCAGATATATCCAGATAAACAGTGGGAACAAGAAATCTCTGTCGGAACGGGAATATTCGGCTTTATGTTAGTTAGCCTCTATTGGGTAGCACCTTTTATTTTGATTAGCAGTGGCTCACAACCACCTCTGCCGTTAGTGGCAGCAGCAATTTCCCTAAATATCATCGGTGTCTTTCTACACTATAGTAGTGATGCACAGAAGTATTACACCCTTAAGTACCGTTCGGGACTAATAACTGAAGGATTTTTTGCCAGAGCGCGCAATACGAATTACTTAGGGGAAATCCTCATCTACGGATCGTTTGCGATGCTAGTTCAGCACTGGCTACCTTTTTTAATTCTGGCAGCTTTTATTGCTGGTATGTTTATTCCTAACATGATAAAAAAAGATCGTTCACTCGAACGATATCCTGAATTTGCCGACTACAAAACTATGTCGGGACTTTTACTACCTCGACTATTTGTATCGACAGCTCTCGAACAAAAAAAAGACAGTTTAGAGGAGAAAGTTGGTTAAAAATAGTAATTTAGGGCGTTGCAGAATTACAATATGAGTTCATAAGCGATAAGGCGATTTTTTAGGAAATGCCCTGAATGCAGCTCAACTCATATCCGCAAAATAAGATAAAGCTTCTAATAAGATAAAGCTTCTAATAATAAATTTCCCGCCTTTGCAGCACAGCCTTAGCGATGGCCCCATACCCCTTTGGGAACTTTCACCGTCACGCTTGTAGGCGATTTAAAGCAGTCGGTAGATACTTTTAAACGATCGTTTTTCAAGACACAGAGGCTCAAACCCTGGCCGCACCAGTCCTACAGCCGAAAGATTTGACCCCCTCAAAAAAACACTTACCCATTCACGGAAATTTCAGGAACCAGAAAGCGATTAAACACTCGCGACGGCTTCGAGTTCCGCCGCCTCTTTCTCGTTCATCTCGTCGAGTTTTTGCCAAACTTGCTGCATCAATTCATCCAATCCAACTCTACTAACGGCGGAAATCAACAAAACAGGAGCGCCGCTAATTTCTTTAAGTCGGCTGATTAAATTACCGATTTCTTCGCTTTCAAGATCGATCGCATCTACTTTATTAAAAGCCAAAATCTGCGGTTTATCGGCTAAACCACGCCTGTAAGCCTTCAATTCTTCCTGAATAGTGACATAATTGGCGATCGGATCTTCATCCGTAACATCGATCAAATGCAGCAACAACCGAGTCCGCTCAATGTGCCGCAAAAACTCGTAGCCCAAACCAGCACCTTCGTGCGCTCCTTCAATCAATCCCGGAATGTCTGCAAACACCGTACCGTCGCCAGTCGGTTTTTTGACTACGCCCAAATTCGGTACTAAAGTTGTAAACGGATAATCTGCTATTTTGGGGCGAGCCGCAGACAAAGCAGAAATTAAAGTGGATTTGCCAGCATTCGGCAGCCCGAGAATTCCCACTTCAGCTAATAGCTTCAATTCCAAACGCAAAAACTTGTGTTCTCCTTCTTTTCCCGGCATTGCATAATCTGGAGCGCGGTTAGAATTGGTCAGAAAACACTTATTCCCCAAACCGCCTTTGCCGCCTTGGGCAACGCAAAAAGTCTGTCCGGGCGTTACTAAATCTGCTAAGATTGCCTGAGTTTCCGCGTCGTAAACAACTGTACCGCAGGGAACTTCGATCGTGCGATCTTCCCCAGAAGCCCCAGTCATATTTTTCGGCGCGCCCCGCTTCCCGTCTTCGGCTTTAAAAATCCGGTTGTACTGAAAATCTAGCAGCGTTTGCAGGCTTTCCACCGCTACCATAAACACAGAACCGCCCCGCCCGCCGGTGCCGCCACTGGGCCCGCCCGCCGGTACATACTTTTCTCTGCGAAAAGCTACCATACCGTCGCCGCCTTTGCCTGCTGCGACTTGAATATCTGCTCGATCGATAAATTGCATAATTTAGTCAGTAGTCAATAGTCAGTGTCAATAGTCATTAGTTATTATTATACCAGATGCAAGTACCATATCCCCCTTTTCCTTTAGTCCGCGTCAGCGGACGACAGCCAAGTTTAGTCGCGATTTACAGTGGCCGGAAAAATATAATTATACCAATTCTGAAAAGTAGTGCAGAGTGAGAGATTGTACGCGAACCTCTGTAGGGAAACGGCACTGCCGTGTCCGGCTTATAAATATGCGACTTTTAATAATTTGTATAAGATTGAGGATTGTACCAAGACTTTTGTTGAATTAGTATTATCAAAGCCGATTTTATATTAGCCGGACTCACGCACAAAAACTGAATAAGCCGGATTTTTATAATGAGGCGGATAGCTGTAAAAATATTTTTTGTGCCAAAAATAGGTTTCTAAATCCTCGAAAATACTCTACTGAAAAGTAGTAATTGCTACTTACACGAGTTCTGCAAATACTGATTTAACGTGCTAATTATAGCGGTAAGGTGCTTATGGGCGCATCCTACAGATAGAGGTTTTGCGCCCCGGAATGAATTACCAATTAGCAATTACCCATTCCTATTAACAATAGGACGATACATCTTCCTTACATTCATCTGCCAAATAGCAGAGAGCTCGAAAGCGCATCCCCACCAACTGTTCGTAAAGCGGGTTAATCTTGCACATCGCCGGAATGTGCACGATTTTGCGTCCGAATAAGACGACATCTCGCTCAAACGGACACTGCGGCGGAATCATTTTGCAGACAAAGTGTGCCAGCTTGGGGTCGTGAATTTCCCAGCCGTCAAGCCAGTCTTTGACGGGTTGCAGGACATTTTTATGGTGAGGTTTAGGTAGCCGAGATGAAAGGGGTGTTCCGGCGACGGGGGCGACATTCGCATCAAAGACGATTTGGCTGCTGGGCCCCTGCGGATCATCGCACTTGCTGTCTTCGATAGTGTGTCGCAGAGCTTCGATCGCCTCTACATTGTGTCCCAAAGCTGTGCAAAACTTATAGATTACCTCGTCTTCGCTGAGCGAGTAGGTACCGTCTGCCAAAGCTACCATGACTGCTGTCCTCAAAAAATCTTCGCCTTTGGCGGTGTCTTCCCCTAACACAGCAGCTAATTCCTCTGGGGCTATCGGTTCAAAACCCGCCTCAAAAGATACCGGGTGGAGTTCATCCTCAGTTAGATTTGCAATCATTTTTTGCTCGTCTTCGTCAAAGTTGCCGTCTGCCCAAGCAATTGTCAGCAATCCCCGCAGCCAAGCAGTAATCTCTTCGTTGGTGCAGGAAGATTTAGCGTTACTCATTAGCATTTCCACTTGGATGTACCAGTCAATTTGTTCGTTTACAGCGGGCTCAATATTCCCCTCCCAATAATTTTTACTGGTTTTTTGGTCGATGGATGATCTATTTGTGGAAGGTTGGTGCCCGAAGATTGCTCCAAACGCTTGTAGTGGATGTGTTAAAAGCATATTTGTTTCTCAGCAGCATCGCTTACTAGCGAGCTAATCTATTGGGTAATCCTATTCCCTAAAAAGTCATCTATCGGGAGGAATAGGTTGGTTGAATTCATCTTAACTCTAGTTGCACCCATCGAGATGACGATCGAATTTTATTCAAACCTGATTGCCATTAGCCACCCAATTTTTCGCAACAAATAAAAGGTTGGCAAGGGTTCGATCTAATCAGACACTGGGTTTGTCGCCCAGGGGCGATCGAACTTCGCTCTGTTTACATTTTAATATATATTTTTGTAACTTTTTATGTGCAGGCTGCACAATATTAACAGCGAGTTGGCTTTAAGCTGTTGAAAGAAAAAGATATGAGGAAACAGTTACTGCCGATTAACAGTTGTGGTTGCTGTGTCCGCCTACAAATAACAAGTTTTTTTAACTTCGGCGGCACAAAATCCAGCGCAGTTCCATGGGCGGGCGTGCGTTTGCCATTGGGAAGACATCTCGACCGGTGGCCCAACTGGGAAACCAGGGCGTCGGTGGCCAGGCTCCTTCCGGCAGGTGGTGGCGTTCGTACTCAAACACCAATTCATCGGATATTTGGACTAAGGGCAACCCTTCCATTGCGGTGGCGAGTTCTTGAGGCGTAAATAAAGTAGACCAGGAGAGTTGGGCAACTTGTCGCACGAGGGCATCCGGCTGGTAGTCGCCGACGGTTAAAAACGTGCTGAACAGCAACAGACCTCCGGGACACAGGGAATCGCACATTTTAGCGAGGAAAAGCCGTACTTGATCGCTGTCTCGAAAATGTGAGATGACTTCGGCGGCAACTGCCAACTGGTAGCGGGCCGGCTTCATCCGCATTAAGGGATCGAGCACATCGCCTTCAGTCACTGTCACGGGAAGGTTTTCGGCTGTTACTGCAGCTTTCAATTGTTCTGCAAAAGCTGGAGTTAGTTCGATCGCATCTACAGAATAGCCCAATCTCGCCAAGGGCAACGTATTGCGGCCGGTACCCGCCCCCACGTCTAAAATCCGCACTCGATCGGGTGTACCCAATTTAGCAGCCGTTGCCATCAATTTTGCATCTGGATGAGAGCCGAAAAGCGGAGGTTCTCTGGTGTCTACCCAGCTTTTGTACTGTTCTCCAACTGTTGAGGTAGTAACAATGACTTTGCAAGCTAAACCGGTTTGTGGCGGCTGCACTGACTCGTATTGCAGAATCAGCATCGATGCTGTGGAGGTGCGGTAGCCTTGTTCTAACTTGGTGGCTAAAAGCTTGCTGAGTTCGTCTCTGCGGTCTTCGGGCAGGGGTCTGTCGAGAGTGCTAAATAGCTTTTCTATCGACTTGAGATAGTGGCTTAGCATTCCCGGTACGCAGGGGAAAATTAATTCTCCGCGAGCGTTTATGCGAGTATTAATTTTGTAGAGGATAGCTTGCTGGAGAATGTCGGGATTTACTACCAGCGGTAGCTGTTCGGTCTGGTCGATCGTACTTTCGGCGCCCATAAATTCCGCGAAGAAGGAAGAAGGAAGAAGGAAGAAGGAAGAAGGAAGAAGGAAGAAGGAAGAAAGAAGTTCAACAAGGAAGCCGTGTACAAGATTTAACGAATTTAACCGATGGATTTTGAGGCTTGAGGTTGGAGGTTCGGGGGAATTACGTTGAGAGCTGACTGTACAATTTAAAAGTATAAAAAAGCCGATTTTAGATTTATTTGGTTTGGTTGCTTAGCCTTTTTAGATTGTATTAAATCAGATTTGAGAGCTTTATTTTGGGTAAATCTCAAATCTCAACTCTCAAATCGACCAAGCCCAAAACCCGAGTAAGTCCCAAAATCGGAGTTAGTATCAATATAAGCTGTAGCGCATTTAAATTGTATGTTTCACGGCGAGGTGGAAAAAGCGTCAAATCCTCTCGCCTTCTCCCCTCTCTCCTTCCCCTCGTCAGCCATAACAGGCAATGTATATGGGTAGCAAATTAAAGCTGGGCTTAGTTGCTGCCGGTAAAAGTCACTTGGGGGAATCTTGACTGAGCTTCAGTCATCGGGCGCCGTCTGCCTTCCTCTTGCCAGTAGTTGATTACTTCTGTCGCTTGGTTGAGGATTTCGACGCGATCGTTATCAGCAATCCAGTGTTTGGCTTCGAGTTCGTTTTTGAGGTCTTCCCACGCATCTTTGCGAGGCCAGAAAAAGTAGGATGTCAGCGGGCTAGTTCCTTTGCCGACAACTTGGTCAACGGCGAGGGCAACATTCTCTTCTAGCCAGAGAACTTTTAAGATGAACTTGGACAAGCAAACCTCCAGGGTTCCGATCGAACTTGTTAAAAATTTCTACAATCGCTAAGCGTAGCACACTCTGTTCGATAATTAATCATCGGCCATGAAAAGTTTTGTGGCGCGGCTGGTTTTAGCGCCACTCAGGGGCTGGGAACAGATAAAATTTGGGTTCTCACCCGCCCTAGGTACAAGGATGGTTAAGTTGTGAACAGAGTTATTGTAGTCTTCGACATTGACGGTGTGGTGCGGGATGTGTCCGGTTCCTACCGGCGGGCGATCGCGGATGCGGTGGAGCATTTCACGGCGGGTGCTTTTCGTCCGAATTCTCTCGATATCGACTCTCTGAAGTCTGAGGGAGTGTGGAATAATGACTGGCAGGCGTCTTTCGAGTTAGTTTGCCGTTATTTTGAGGGGATTGGGCGATCGAGAAACCAACTCGCTCTCAACTATGACGAATTAGTGGCTTTCTTCCAAAGTCGCTATCGCGGGCCTGATGAGAAAAATTGGACTGGTTACATTTGTACCGAACCGCTGTTGTTAAGTCCGGCTTACCTGGAAAATTTAACAGTTGGGGGCATTTTTTGGGGCTTTTTTAGCGGGGCGATGCGGGATGAAGCTGCTTATGTTTTGTCAGGGAAACTGAGTTTAAATTCCCCCGTGTTGGTGGCGATGGAAGATGCACCGGGAAAACCCGATCCGGCTGGACTTTTCGCGGCAATTGAACAGTTGGAAAACCTGCACGGTTTAGAAAAAAATTTGCCCGTGATTTACGCGGGAGATACTGTTGCCGATATTTACACGGTTGTGAATGCGCGGGAAGTGCAACCAAATCGGGTTTGGCTGGGGACTGGAATTTTGCCACCTCATGTTTTGGATGATTCGGTGCGCTGCGATGCTTATGCTGCAGCGCTGAAAACTGCTGGTGCAGCAGCGGTTTTCAGGAATGTCGAAGAGTTGACGGCTGGGCGGATTCGAGAATTAGTCAATTGTTAGTTGTTAGTTGTTAGTTGTCAATTGTCAGTAGTTAGTTGTCGAAATAACAAATAACCAATGATATCGTTTCCGGTTGTATCGGAATAATAAAATCGAGTCAACAGTTAACACTCAAACATTCAGTTTTTCGACCCCGAGTCAACAGTCAACAGTCAACAGTTAACAGTCAACAGTCAACTTTCCCTTTGAGATTATTGCAAGTGCAAGAATTTGTCTAATGCACTGACTGCAACTGGTGGCCAGCGCCGGGTATGGGCAACCCAATCGATGTCTTTGTAGCGGGAATCGAGGCCGACTGCTGCTACCCAATTGCTCTCAGCTTCGCCGCGCTTCCCGGCTTCCCAAAGACAGGCGGTGAGGGCGGCTCTCATGTCGGCAAATTGGGGGTATCTGCGGACGATGTTTTTCATGTTGCGAATTGCTTCTTTAGTTTGCCCGTTTTGATAAAGTGCGAGGGCGTGGTTGGCGCGGGCAAAGGCGTATTCGGGGGCTAATTCAAAGGCTTTGCGGTAGTCGGCAATTGCTTGTTCCCATTTTCCTAAACCTGCTTCGGCGTTGCCTCGGTTGTTGTAGGCTGCTGGATCTTTGGGGTCTAATTCTAGCACGTGATTGTAGTCGGCGATCGCTTCTTCCCAGCGTCCTAAACCTTCTAAGGCTGTGCCGCGGTTTAGGTAGGGATCGGGGGCGTCGGGAGCTAGTTCGATCGCTCTTTCGTAGTCGGAAATTGCGGCTTGCAGCTTGTTTTGGCTGACTCTAGAATTGCCTCGGTTGCTCCAAGCGGGGGCTTGTGAGGGAAATTTGTCAATAATTTGAGTCCAAAAAGTTTCAGCGGCGGGAAATTTGCCTTCATTTGTAGCTTCAAAAGCTTTTTGAACGAGTTCTCCCAGTTCCTGTTCGGGAGTGGCGATATCTGTTGGTTGTACTTGTGCGGTAGCGGGCGCTATATTTCCCAACCAAACTAACCCGGTTACAATTAATACTGTAAAAAATGTCAAAAGTGAGCGAATCATCGTTGTTGGCAGTTTAAACTTTACTAAACATATTATTAACCGAAATTGCGGGCGTTGCTTGGATAGTACCAGTTTCAAAAAAGGATGTGACTGTAGGCAACCTCCGAACCCTTATTTCATCAGTCATTTACAAATCTAAAATCTAAAATCTAAAATCTCAATAAGTTAGGGAGAATTTGGTGAAAAAACGGTTGCTAATTTTGGGCGGGACGGGGGATGCTGCGGAACTGGCGGTAAGAGCGTCTCAAATTGCTGAAATTGAGGTCGTATCTTCGCTAGCAGGACGCACTCAACAGCCTTTTACCCCAAAAACGGGTACGGTGCGAATTGGGGGGTTTGGTGGGGCGGCTGGGCTGGCGCAGTTTTTGCTCGATCGCCCGATCGACTTGTTAATTGATGCTACTCATCCGTTTGCGGCTCAGATTTCTGCCAATGCTGCTGTTGCTGCTGCTGAATGTAATGTGCCCTATTTGATGCTGGTGCGTCCCGCTTGGGAGAGGGTGGAGGGCGATCGCTGGATTGAAGTTGCCAGCCACTCGGAGGCTGCAAAAGCTTTATTAGGGCAGTCTCAGCGGGTGTTTCTCACCATTGGTAGGCAGGAATTGGCGGAGTTTGCAGGTTTGGATGCTATTTGGTTTTTGATGCGGGCGATCGATCCTCCTGCACTCAATTCTCCTGTTCCTAATGGTAAATTGTTATTAGCAAGGGGGCCTTTTTCATTGGAAGACGAGCGGCAACTACTATTAGAATATCAGATTGATACAATTGTTAGCAAAAACAGCGGGGGCGGGGCTACTTATGCTAAAATTGCTGCGGCTAGGGAACTAGGAATTCCGGTTGTGATGGTGCAGCGACCGCCGATACCCGATGTTGAGCGGGTTGCGGATGTTGAAGGGGCGATCGCTTGGCTGAGGGAGCAATTGAATTAATTTAATCTTACTCACATCTTGCCTCAATTTTAGTAACAGGCAAGATGCCTGTTTCACAAGACATAAATTTTTTTGTGGGGTGGGCATCTTGCCCGCCCCCAAAGGTTACTAACACGCAAGATGCCTGTTTCACAAAACATAAACTTCCTTCCAGCCTCTGCCTGGGAATACAAATTGATCGGCTGTGCCTCGAATACCCAATTACTTAGATTTTTTCGGACTCTCCAAAGAGTTAAGATGATTGTTCATATCCTGCAAATATTTTGATAAAACCGGATACTGTGAAGTTGCGAGTAGTGCATCTTTTTTCTGGCTGACAGTTGTTTCTAAGGGCAAAACGCGATAGTTAGTTTTATTGTTCTGAGTATAGCGGTGTACCCAAGTCGGAAAGGTTTTGATGCTGGTAATTTCTGTAGTTTTTTCGGGAAATGTTTTGCGAATATTTACTTGCAAAATTACGCCTAAGTCTGTATATTTTTTATTCTGACCGGAAATGAAGTTTCCCATTGAATAAATTGCTACAGCTTTGCGAGTTTTGCCATTTTTTCCGGGAAAGTTAAAAATTTTGTAAGGTTGGACGACGTGGGGATGGCTGCCGAGAATGATGTCTGCACCAGCTTTTAATAGGTTTTCCACTAATTGTTTTTGTTGGGTGTTTGGCTGTCGCTGATATTCGTCGCCAAAATGCAGGGAAATTGCGATAATATCTGCTCCTTGCTTTCGGGCTTTGGCAATGTCTTTGACTATCTTTTTTTCGTCTATTAGCGAAACTAAGTAGTCTTTGCCTTTGGGTATGGGAATGCCGTTTGTGCCGTAGGTGTAGGCTAGCAGGGCTAGTGAAATGTTGTTTTTGGTGCTGATGAAAGTGCGTGAAGCTTCGGCGGCTGATGTGGCTGTTCCTGTGAACGCAATTTTGCGATCGCTCAGATTGGCGATCGTCCTAATTACCCCTTTTTCTCCACGGTCTAAAGCATGATTGTTGGCGGTTGTCAATATATTAAATCCGGCTTTTTTAGTCGCATCCGCTAATTGAGCCGGTGCGTTAAATAGCGGATATCCCGTATATCCGCCCGCATCTTCGCCCGCTAAAGGTGTTTCGAGATTTCCGATGACCCAATCGCCTGTTGACAGGATACTTTTAACTGGTGCGAAGAAATTGTCAAAATTGTATGTTTTCTTTTTTGCGTCGTAGCCCGATCGCGTTTGGGTACTGTGCATCATGATGTCGCCGACAGCAATTAGTTTCGCTTCTTTGATCTCAGACTGTGGTTTGGGGGGAACAGGAGTTGCTATTGGCGATCGACTTTCTGTAGGCTGTGTGTTGGTTTGTGGCGTTTGGATATTGCAGCCTGCGATCGAAAGCATGGCAATTACCGAGAGCAACCGACGAAAATTCATGATTTTTGATAGTGATTTGTCGGCTTATATGGTATCATAAATAATTTACCTACTGCTAAAAAAATGAAAAAAAACTATCTAATTCTTGCCTTAATTGTTTTTGTAGCAATTACGGGTTTTGGGGTTTTAACTTACGCTCAAACTTCGGGTGATAGACCTTTTGAATTTGCCTTAATTGGCGATTTGCCCTACAGTGCCGAACAAGAAGCAAAATTTCCGAGTTTAATTGCAGATATCAATCGATCGCCCGCAGCGTTTGTCGTCCACGACGGCGACATTAAAAACGGTTCTAGTGTCTGCGATGATGCAACTTTTGTGAGTCGCAAGCAGTTATTTGATAATTTTAAAATTCCATTTATTCTAGTTTATGGTGACAACGAATGGACGGATTGCCACCGTTCAAATAACGGCAGTTACGATCCAGTAGAAAGACTCGCTAAACTGCGGGAGATTTTCAACCAAGGTAATCAAAGTTTGGGAAAGCGCACCTTAACTCTCACCCGTCAAAGCGAAAACCCGCAGTTTGCTAAATTCCGCGAAAATGTTCGCTGGATTTATCATGGAGTTGTGTTTGTGGCGATTAATATGCCGGGAAGCAACAACAATTTTGGTCGCACTCCCAAAGCAGATGCAGAATATGCCGATCGCAATTCAGCTAACTTAGCGTGGATCAAAGAATGTTTTGCTTTAGCCAAACGCAGCAACAGCAAAGGAATTATGTTAGTTGCACAGGCAAATCCGGGATTTGAACTCGATCCGACGGACAAAAGAAGAAGTGGCTACAACGATTTTATCTCAACTCTGGAAACAGAAACAGGCAATTTCCCAGGACAAGTTGTATTCGTCCACGGCGATACTCACTATTTCCGCATCGATAAACCTTTACCCTATTTTACCGATGAGACTCAACTACCGAGAATGAAAAATTTTACTAGAGTTGAAACTTTTGGTTCTCCCAACGTGCATTGGTTGCGGGCTTTTTATGACCCTACCAATCCTAATTTGTTTGAATTTAAACAGCAGATTGTTCCGGAAAATTAGGCGATATTACACCAGTTTCATGCAAGATAACTATTTTTTGGTTTACACTGAAGATAGGTAGCATTGAGGAATTTATTTATGACGATCGCAACTGAGCGCCTTACTCTTGAACAATTTCTGAAACTGCCAGAAACTAAACCTGCCAGCGAATACATTGAGGGGGAGGTTCTCCAAAAACCTATGCCGAAAACAAAGCACAGTCTATTGCAATTAATAACCTGCAACGAAATTAATCAGGTGACGCAAACTCCCAAGATAGCTTATGCTTTTCCAGAGTTGCGGTGCACCTTTGGCGGTCGATCGATTGTTCCAGATATTGCGGTACTATTGTGGGAACAAATTCAATTTGATGAGAGCGGTGAACCATTGGATGATGTGCTAATTGCACCGTATTGGGCGATCGAAATTCTCTCGCCACAACAAAGCTCAAATCGCGTAACTAAAAAAATCATTCACTGTCTGCAACATAATTGTCAGTTGGGGTGGCTAATCGATCCAGACGATCGATCGATTTTAGCCTTTTTGCCCAACCAACAACCGCAATTCTGCGAAGGTAGCGATGTCCTTCCTGTTCCCGAAATGATTCCCCTGAATATCACCGCCGAACAGGTGTTTAGCTGGTTGAGAATGCAACAATGAATCAGGGCGATCGTCTTTTTTGTACCACTTTAAAAAATCTTCCGGTGTGGTTTGTAGTGAAAACTTTAGCTTTCATCTCAACTAAGGACTGAAATCCTTACTACAAACCAAATCCCCTATTGCCGCCACCTGTCAAATTGGTCTTCGGAACAGCCATTAATAAATTGATTGTTCACCCAACCGTCAAGGATTGTCAAAGTTTCATTAGGAGGATTACCCGAAAATCTGGCCGCAATTTTCACCCACTTACCTTGTCTGCTGACAGCCCTAACTCCGTCTCCCCTTTTCAATTTAGCAACAACCGGGTACTGATTGCCGGGGCCTTTGCGAATGTTAACAGCGCCACCTTCACCTGTAATAAACGAGCATTGAGTTTGCTTTTTTAAAGCTTCTGCTTTTGCGGGTGAAAGACTTTGCTGCTTGCCGAAAACAGGAAAGCTGTAAAGTGAGAAGCTAAGACTTGCAACTACCGCTGCAATAAAAAAGGCTTTTGATTGAGTAAAAATTAGCATTATTTCATTTCCTTGGATTGACCGAACTGAAGTCCTGACTATGATTTTTGGTAGAAGGACTTCAGTCCTTACTACTAACTGTTATTTGACAGAGGAAAACCATTCGGTAACACCTTGGGCGATCGCCTCGGCTAACTTCTTCTGTTCTGTTGGATTCACAATCCATTCAAACTCTTCAGGATTTATGAGAAATCCCAATTCCATTAAAACAGATGGAGCAACGGCAGGACGAGTCATGGCTAAGTTGTTCCAGAATACACCATAGCTCGGACGGTTCAACTTGGCAACTAAATAATTGTGCAAAAACATTGCCAAACTGTGGGATTGCGGGTGAAACCAGAAAGCGCCGACGCCTTTAGTCTTAATCGCGTCGCCGTTATCCGGCAAAGCATTGTAGTGAATTGAAAGTGCGATCGCAGGTTCTTCTTTTTGAATCATTTCCACCCTTGGTGGCAAATCCAAATCGACATCTTCTACCCGCGTCATTAGCACATTCGCGCCCCGATTTACCAATTCTTCTCGCACCAATTTCGACACAGTTAAAGCTACTGTTTTTTCTCTAATCCCCACTGGACTCACAGCACCTCCATCCTCCGGCCCGCCGTGTCCCGGATCGATCAGAATCTTAATTCCCGACAGCGGCTTTGCTTGCGAATTGGGCACCGCGCTTGTATTCGCAGGCGGGTGTTTTAAAGACAACACTAAAGTTGTGCCGTCGTATCTCAACTTGTAACCCCACTGTTGGGCGGATTTGAGATTAAAAGTGTATTGTACTTGCAGCGGCGATATTTGTTGCCATTCCAAACGCGAAATTACGGGGTCATCCTGGATGCGAATAATGTCAGTTTGAGCGGTAGTATTGTACAGAGTTAAAGTGAAAGTGCGTTCTCCTTCTTGCACAGTGACTGGGACGGGTATTTCTAAGGGAAATAAGACCTCTGTCCAGCCGGAAACTTGACGCGAACTGGCGCTGCGAATAATCGATCGCGGAGGCACTGCATCCTTGACAATTTGCACTTCTGATGCTTTAATCCAAGCACCGTAATCGAGTCTGAGCCATTCTCCCTCGCGCCCGATAACTGTTGCTCGCGTTCCCTTCGGCAGCGGTGTCATCCGAGAAAAATCTGTACTCGCGCCGGTTCGGGCAACGCCAGGATCTGCTGTTACTTCGGCTATTTCTAAGTCAGCCGGAGAAAGAATAGAAATCTTGCCAGTACCCTGCTGGCTGATAGTTTGATTATTCATTGTTAGCTCAAATACAGGCACTCCTAAATCCACTTTTTCCGTTTTTGGTAGCGAGGAGTTAGACTCATTTTCCGCCCTGACCAAGGAAGCATTAGACTCATTGCCTCCCCTTAGCAAGGGGGGGTTGGGGGGGGTTTGAGCGCAGCCTTGATACTGTTCGCTGCCGCTTTTTTTGATCGGGGAGTTTTCACCTAACAGTACAGATTTGTTGTCGGGTAGTTCGACTTGCGATCGCGCTTTTAAAGGAATAGTAACGCCCGCCAATTTTACTGAAACTTGAGCATTCGCAGGTGCGATCGCCCCAAAGCAAATATATTCCCCCGGCAAACTCGCCACATCGACTTTCGGCGTCAGGGAATCTTTAGCAAAAGCCAATCCTACAGGGACTTCCGGCTGATTAGACTCGCGCGTCACCTTAATTTTGACTTCCTGATTTTCGTAACGCAAGGTAAAGAGATTTTCGCCGAGTTGCAGCGGAAAAGTTGGGGCGAAATGCCCCGATGCGGTGCGCGAAATTTGGTTGCCATTTACTAACACTTGTCCCGGTGCGGGCGCTGTGCCGATTAAAAAGATGCGATCGGCTGTAGTTTTGTGGTTGGCTGGAGGATAAGAGACGAACAAAGGTTGAGCCGCCACAGCTACAGAGGCGATCGCCATTATCAGCCCAAACACACATAATGCTAAAAATTTTCTCATTCTAAACTGCAACTAATTGAGACTCTGTTGGTTATTTATACTAGGACTTGCGCTAAGAAACCCGGGAGAAATCCGGGAATAAACCGGGTTTCTGAGAATTAGCCGTAAGTCCTATTTACTATACAGGCCCCATTTTATCAGGTTTGTAGTTGCAATTGAGCGATCGCCAACATAAATTCCCGCGTCAAACCATTAAGTTTTAATTAATTCCGAGGTGGTTCTCCACAGTTGCTCCAACCGATTCGCCGGCATCGTCAAATACAAAACATCCCCCGTACTCAAACAACAATTGAGTAAATCCCAGCCGTGGAGAGTTTGACATTTAGCTTCCACATAAAGAGGCACAAAATCAGCAGACTTAGCAGCATCTTGAATACGGTGGCCGCAAAAAGGATGTTTTGGCGTAATCAATGTGGCTAAGCAAACCCATAGACTGTCAGCAGTCATTCCGTTGCCCAAAATTCTGCCTCCAATCGCCGCCGCCGCGAAAGCAGGAGCAGCCAATTCCGTCGGGTTCAAAACTCCTTCAAACTCAAAAACTTGCTGCACCATCAAAGCAAAATGTGGGTCTTGATTGCGGACAATAACTGATAGTTTTGGTGCCAATCCTTTAGCGCTCAAGGCAATTTCGACATTAGACATATCGCTGCTAGTTACCGCCAAAAGTGCTGCCGCTTGCTTAACATTAGCAGCTTCCAGAGTTGCGGGCAAACTAGCACTTCCCTGAATGACCGGAATTTTCATTGAGCGAGCCGTGCTCAGAAATCGGCTGTTCGGATCTTGCTCGATCGCCACAATATCGTAACCGTTAGTGTGCAGTTCTTTTGCAATTTGGATGCCAATTCCTCCGAGTCCGCAAATAATGTAATGATTGCGCTGCGGAACTCGCGCCACATCCCAATATTCGGTAAAGCGAGTTCCCAATACATAATCGTTGAGCAGTGCGTAGCAGATGCCGATGATGCCGGCTCCAACTAACATCATCACAACTGTAAATAGTTTAATGCTTTCGGGAGCTTGTTCGGCTACTTTTTCATGACCTCCGGCTCCCGTAATCATCCCGACTGAAAAATAGAGAGAATCAACAAGTGAGATATTATTGTCAACACAAATATAGGTAGCAGTAGCAACGGCAATCATTGACAGCAGCGTCAATACAACAATTACTGCTGCTTGGCTGTGCTGCTGAAATCTGTGCAGCCTAGTTAATGTTTTGAGCAGTTTTTGAGTTAAAGTTTTTTGGGAGCTGCGGATAGTCGGCTGAGTGGCAACAATTAGCCGATCGCCCTGCTGACACTGCCGATCGGCAAGCACCGCCGATACTAAATCAGTTTTGTTAGCAGCCGGCAGATAATAAATCAACATTCGCGATCGATCGTCCCACAAATCGCTCAGTTTGCGATTTTTCCAAGGATGTGTTTCATCGATATATTCTTCGTGAATCGGCCAAGTGCGATCGAACAAACGCAACTGTCCGATCGCCTGACTTCCGAGAGCCGCAAAGGCAAAAACCGGAGCAGCCAACGATGAAACGCTCATGGAAGTGTGATCGGGCAAAGTGTGGTCAATCCTGTCGCCCAAGCTAGTATTGAACAATCTGTTGATGATGCGAATCTGAGGATTGAGAATCCTCGCCTGCATCAAAATTGCCAAATTCACAGCATCATCGTCTGCTGCAATTACTAAAGTGTGAGCGTTTTGAATGCCAGCCGCCAACAAGGTAGAAGCTGCTTGCAAATTTCCGACAACCACATCAGAAGTTTCGCCGCGAATTGGGCGATCGCTAATACCAACCACAATCGCTCCTTGCTGTCTCAACAAACAAAAAATCTTGTGTCCCGTGTGGCCCAACCCGCAAACAATGATTCGAGGTTTCATAAAAAGTTATTTGCCAGCCAATTTCGGAGCTGTCCTTGTAGTTTTACTTATCATTGTTGACTCTCCTGGTTTTGCAGAATGTAGCTAAAAAGACTATCTAGGGAACTTGTGCCGCCGTAGCCTGGAAGTTTTGAAACAAGGACACGACAGGGCCGTTTCCCTAAAGCCGCGTTCCCAAGTTTTGAAACAAGGACACGGCAGTGCCATGTACCTACAGATATGATGTGCAACTAACCTAATTTAATATTTGAAAAATATCCGGGTGCGACAGCCAACCAGCAGAATCTGAATAGGTAGGGACACGACACTGCCCTGTCCCTACAACTATGACTTCCTACATAAATTTAACTGCCTTAGCGGCAGGAGTTATTATGAAATTGACTGCACCCTTATTAGCATCCGCTTTAGTTTTCGCCGGTACTGTCGCCTTTGCAAGCCAAGTGCAAGCAGCTACCAGCAACTCTGGGAATAGCACTAGAACAACATTTCAGTGCGTTACTTCTGGCCGTAATTTTGTCACAATTGCGCGGCGGGGAAATGTCACGACAGATCCGATGATTCTTTGGAAATCTACCGAGTTCGGCCGCGAATATACACCTTGGCAGCGCTGTCAAATTGTTTCCAATAGATTGACCAAAGCTGTTGCCCAGAATGGCGGAAGATTGAGCAACTTGCAGTTAACAACAGGAATTGTTAATAACTTGCCCGTAGTTTGTTACGTGAACGGACGGGGGCGCTGCAACTCTCAAAATCTGCTGTTCACCCTTGACAAGCGAAATGCTAAAAATCCCGGTGATGCTTTAACGAGATTGATTAATTTTGCCCAAGACGGCAGCGGGCCCGTGGCAGTGTTCAGAACCGGAGCTCCATCGTCTGCACCGCAGTTTGTTCCCTTTGGAGATATGGTCGATCGAGCTTTTAATTCTCCAAACAATAAACCGTCAGTTCCTGTAGCAAAACCGCAGGGCGATCGGGGTATTTAATAGTCGCGCCTCTAACTTGCACCTGATAAAATTGGAAACTATTGTGGGGTGGGCTTCTAGCCCGCCCCTAAATATTTAGACTAACAAAACTACACTGTCACCCCTTCAATTTTCTCATCAGTCAACTCGTACAACTCGCGCAACTGCTGCAACTTATCCGCATCGGGCAGCCAAAAACCCCGCCCGTTAGCCTCCAACATTCTGCCGACAATATTGCGAAAAGCTTCAGGATTGGCCTCCCGCAACTTCTGCGCCATTTCCTGATCTAAAGCATAAGTATCAGCCGCCTGATCGTAAACCCAACTATCAGTAAAATCAGCCGTTCCGCCCCAACCAATTAACGCTGTCATCCGCTGCGAAATTTCATAAGCGCCGCCAGAACCTTGATTTGCCATCGCGTTAGCCCACTTAGGGTTTAGCAACTTAGTTCGATATTCCAAGCGCAGCAAATCTTCTAAATTGTGCGGAGTTGTATCCTTAGAAAAACTTTCGACAAAACTCGTGTTAACCTTTTTGCCGCGCTGCTTTTCTGCGGCTTTCTTCAAACCGCCAGTATTCGCATAATACTCTTGAATATCAGTCAAACCGTATTCAACAGAATCAATTTCTTGAATTATGCGATCGCACCCTTGCAACAACTGAGTCAAAACCTCTGGCCTCGCTTCCCCCTTATCCTTTCTCCCGTAACTAAAAACATTGCGACTTTCCCAAGTTTTCCCCAACTCATCCCCCGATTCCCAACTACCATCAACAACCCTATCGTTAACCAAAGAACCAAAATCCCCAGCCGGATTAGAAAACAACCTTGCCGAATAATTCTGCACACCTTGTCCCTGCAAAATTAAAGCGTGTTTGCGAATAAAATTCTCCGATTCCGGTTCATCAGCATCCGCTGCCCGCACGAACAAATCATCCAACAATTCAATAATATTCACAAAGCTATCTCGGAAAATCCCCGAAAGATTTCCCAACACATCAATCCGGGGATGACAGACATCAGCTAACGGTTTTAATTCATAGCGAACAATGCGGCCAGTTCCCTCTTTCAGAGGTTCAGCCCCCACCAATTCCAGCAGAATTCCAATAGATTCGCCCCGAGTCTTAATCGCATCCAAACCCCACAGCATCACCGCCACAGTCTCAGGATAATTCCCATGTTCCTCAAGGTGCTTCTCAATAATTTTCCGAGCAATTTCGCGCCCCCTTTCATAAGCCGCCGGAGAAGGCATCCGATAAGGATCTAAAGCGTGAATATTCCTGCCAGTTGGCAACACCCCAGCCCCATCCCGCAACAAATCCCCGCCCGGTGCAGGCAGAATATATTCCCCATTCAAACCCCGCAAAAGATTAGTCAACTCATCCGTCGTTTGCAACAACAAATCCCGCACCAACAAACCCTCCTCAATAACCCCATCCAACCCCTCTTTCTCTTCTTCTCGGCGCCCTCTGCGCCTCTGCGGTTCATTTTCTTCACAAACCAGTTTTTGCACCTGTTCCGATGATAACCTCTCCCCAAAATAAGCCTCAAGATAAGAGGTCATTTCCTCAGAATTAGGCGGTTCCCCGAGAACGTGCAAACCAGAAGAAAAAAAGCGACATTCCACCACCTGCAAATACTCGTAAAGCTTCACCAAATAGCGATTAAAAGCATCAGGACTGAACATTACCATAGTCTCAAAACTAAAAGCAATACCCAACTTGCGAGCCTCATCAAACGGACAATCAGCCTCCAAACCGCTATCTAAAATTTTCTTACAAATAGCCTCTTTCAACACATAATTCTTGGCCGTATCTTCCCGATATTCCGCAATCAAATCCCGCAAAGCCATCAATTCCTTGTACAAGCCCGCGCGGCCATAGGGCGGCACGTTGTGAGAAATCAAAACACCGTAACCGCGCCGTTTTGCTAACATCGATTCCGAGGGATTGTTGGCGGCATAGACATAAAGATTCGGCAAACTTCCCAACAAAATATCCGACCAAGAATAGCCAGTATTTCCCAGAGGAGATCCCGGCAACCATTCAACAGTGCCGTGCATTCCGAAGTGAACCACAGCATCAGCTTGCAAATCATTTTGCAGCCACTTGTAAAAAGCAGCATATTGAGGGTGAGGCGTCAAATCGCGATCGAACATTAAGCGCATCGGATCGCCCGAAATTCCCAGCGGCGGCTGCAAACCTATCCAAACATTCCCCAGTTGAATGCCACCGATAAGGAACTCGTCGCCGTCTGTCTTAATGCCAGTACCAGTCAGAGATTCCCACTGTTTTTCGATACGACTTGTTAACAGATAGCCCAGCCATTTTTCTAAAGTTTTGACATTAACAGTCTCTTTTGTGGTACGGGCATCTTGCCCGTCACAAGTAGGTTCATCCGCCTCTTTCACCCTGCGAATTAACTCCTCACCGTCAGCCGGAATTTCTCCAACTGTATAACCTGCTGCTTGAAGTTTGTGCAGGAAATTTAGCAGCGATTTCGGTACATTTAATAAAGCAGCCGTACCAGCCGCACCGTAACCGGGAGGAAACCCGTAGAGAATAATCGCAATTTTCCTTTGAGATGGCGGAGTTTGTCGCAGTTTCACCCAATTATTAATTCTACTTGTCAGGCGTTTGGCGCGATCGGGCACGAGATAAATATCCTCACCCACCAAACCGCCCAGGGGAACAGGATCGATCGCGCCATCCAACTCAGGCAAAGCATACAATACCACACTTTGCAAACCCCCTATCCCCTGACGAGTCCAAGAATGGATATCCTGAATCAGCAGAGGTGCGGACACAAAATAAGGTACATTTTTAGCAGTTAAAATGCGCTTAGCAACTTCCACCTGCCTTCCACCCTCCATCGAACCAGCAGGCCCGCCAACCAAAGGAAAGCCAATAGTAGAGACAATGGCATCAACTTCCACAGCATCTTTAGAAAGCGAAAGAGTTTCAATATTGCCTTGTTTTCGCCGTGCAGTTTCATCAGCAGTCGTCATCCAATCCCGCACCGCCACATGGCCTTCAACGCCATTGATAAAAATTGGCAAAGGCACAATTCCCGCATCTTCAAAATAGCGAATTAATTGAGGTATATAAGGCTGCTTGGTGATAACGTGCTTGCGGTAAAGCAAGATGCCCACAACAGGGGATTTTACTTGCTTGAAATTAGGGAACCCATTGGTTCCAAATTTGGTGGAACGGGCATCTTGCCCGTTAGAAACCTGGTCATAATTTTCCGACAAATTACTCTCAAATTTTGTGGAACGGGCATCTTGCCCGTTATAACCCTTTCTATCAAGATGTCTAGCCTCTTTTGTGGAACGGGCATCTTGCCCGCCCCTAGCACTTTGATGACTCAGATACCAATCCAAATATTGCCTAGGCGATTCAAAATAACCATTATAATCAGGATGCAACAAACCCATATTGGGAGTTTCCACAGGCGGCGGAATTTCTGCAACTTTCAGCCCCAAATACTTTTCGGCAATAATCCAAAACATCGAGACAACATTATCCGCCCCGCCCGCATTCCAGTAACCATAAATAATCAGCCAGTTTCGCAAATCCTGCACTTTTTGCACCGGCACATACTTTAATAACTTCGGCCCAACCTTCAAAAAGCTGATGTAACCAGCCAGCTTATCTTCTTCTCGCCCATTGCTGAACTTATCCAGAATAAACTTAACAGGCTTCGGCATTCCCTTCGGCTTGTCGCCAATTTTAAAAGCGCCGATTTGAGTAAGACTCATCAATTCCAAAGCCGACTCAAAAACCAGGCGAATCGGAATATTCTGCACCCTTTCCCGCAGCCACATTACCGCATCGTAATCAAACAGCAAACTCCCGAAAAACACATCAGCATTCGAGAGGGCGGCTGCTACAGCGTCGGGTTCGTCTACGAGGGCGCGATCGCTAAAAACGCGCACTTCCAATCCCTGACAGCCACCCACAGCCAACTCAGCCGCTTTGCGGTACAAATCAGCATTAAAAGATTCAAACCCTGCAATTAAGACAATGCGTTTCACAGCCCTACCTCGAAATATTTGCTTCTTTTAATGATAGACTAATTGCAGAAAAGCACAGGCAAGATGCCTGTGCCACTTCCAGACAGAACAACACAAAAGATAAACTTCTTCCTTCTCTTTCTTCGCGCCCTTCGCGCCTTCGCGGTTCGTCAAATCTAAGAAAATATTAAAATAATCAGACCAATCCAAACACAAGCATAATTAAAACAGTGAATCGAATTCCTCCCGCAATAGTTATATTAGGTCAAAACAGCCAGCCGATCGCCAAAAAAATCTCCGCACATTTCCCCGGTTCCCAGATTTACGGTTTAATCGATCGCACGAACGACACAGACATCAACTTTAGCAACTTCGGCGAAACATTGCGGGAATTGTTTGCCACAGAAACCCCAATTATCGCTATTTGCGCCGCCGGAATAATCATCCGTACCCTCGCCCCGCTGCTGTCAGACAAACGCGCCGAACCGCCAGTTTTAGCCGTCGCAGAAGACGGAAGCGCCGTCGTACCGCTGCTGGGCGGTTTGCACGGCGTTAATGATTTGGCCAGAGAGATTGCAGCAGCCCTCGGCGTACAACCTGCAATTACCACCACCGGAGATATTCGGTTTCGCACCGCGTTGCTGAGTCCTCCTCAAGGCTATTATTTGGCGAATCCAGAGGACGCGAAGACTTTTATTTCAAATTTGCTCGCCGGGGCAAAAGTAGGCCTAGAAGGGGTTGCAAGCTGGCTTTCCGAGAGCAATTTGCCGATCGCCCCCGACGCCCAATTAACTATCCGCGTCACCGAAAAAGCAATTGGGCCGACGCCAGATTGTTTGGTTTACCATCCGCAAATTGCAGCAGTTGCACTCGCGAATCTATCGAATATTCAGCCAGAAATAGCCCTGTATTGCGTGCAGGAATTACTGGCCCAAACAAATTTAGCAGCAGCTTCTGTTGCTGGATTTTTTGCATTAAAACATGAGATGGGAAATCCGGCACTTGAAGCACTTTCACAATATTTTAAAGTCCCCGTCCGCTTTTTCAATCTCTCCGAACTTGTCGAATTAGACTCAATTGAATTCATCGAAAATAAGGCTGCACAAATTGCCCTGACAGCAGCAGGTGCAAACAGTCAGTTAATCGAATGCGATCGCACTTTATCCCTGAATTGCGCGCTCGCCCTGGCCGCCGAGCCCATAAATGCTAGCGCGATCGGAATTAGCCGCGGCAAACTGGCGATCGTCGGTACCGGCCCCGGTGGCGCGCCCTGGATGTCCCCGGAGGTTAAGGAAATTTTGCGCGAAGCGACGGATTGGGTGGGTTACAAGTTCTATCTCGACTTAGCCGGAACCCTGCGGGAAGGACAAAAGCGGCACGATTCCGACAACCGCGAAGAGATCGATCGCGCCCGTTTTGCCCTAGATTTAGCAGCATCGGGTCAATCTGTAGCTGTGGTTTCGTCGGGAGATCCGGGTATTTTTGCGATGGCGGCGGCGGTGTTTGAGGCGATCGACTTTGACGCCAAACCCGAATGGCAAGGCATCGATATTCGGGTAGCACCGGGCATTTCAGCCATGCAGGCGGCCGCTGCTGCGATCGGAGCACCCCTCGGACACGATTTTTGCGTGATTTCGCTTTCGGATATTCTCAAGCCTTGGGAGGTCATAGAACAGCGGATTGCGGCTGCTGCTGCTGCCGATTTAGTTATGGCATTTTACAATCCCATCTCGAAACAGCGGATTTGGCAACTCGCAAGGGCGATCGAGATTTTGTTGCAAAGTCGCGATGCTAAAACCCCCGTCATATTGGGGCGAAACCTCGGCCGGCCCGGTCAATCTGTGCGCGTTTGCACCCTCGGCGAATTCCAGCCGGAAGACGCCGACATGAGAACTTTAGTTATTGTCGGTTCGAGTCAGACTCGGATTATTCCCCGCAACTATGGAGATGTTTGGGTTTACACGCCGCGCAGGTACGAAAAATAAGTCTAAGTGATTTGTCAAAAGCAACATTTCTCTATTTCCTCTTTCTCTGCGCCCTCTGCGCCCTCTGCGGTTAATAAAAAAAATCTTCTTCACACAACCCGCCACCAATGAACACTAAATTACCAGAAACAATAGAAACAGCTACTTTTGGACTTGGTTGTTTTTGGTCTCCCGACGCGCAGTTTGGAATTCTCGAAGGAGTCGTGCGAACTCGCGTCGGTTATGCGGGCGGGACTACAGCCAACCCGACTTATCATAACATAGGGAATCATATTGAAGCGGTGGAAATAGATTTCGAGCGATCGCAAATTTCCTATGCAGAACTGCTAGAGATTTTCTGGAGAAGTCACAATCCCCGGCAATCTCCTAGTTGGTCTCGCCAGTACATGGATGCGGTTTTCTATCGCACTGAATCCCAAAAGCAATGTGTTGAACTAAAACTCGATCGCGAAAAAGCTAATGGCGGCGAAATTTATACATTAATTCAGCCTTTGACCCAGTTTTATTGGGCTGAGGATTACCATCAAAAATATTATTTGCGTCAGGAACCGGAACTGATGCAAGAATTCGATCGCACTCAGTTTGTTAACTCCACTGTAGCAGCAAGAGTCAACGGTTATATCGCTGGTTTCGGCAGTTTTTCAAATCTCGAAGGGGAAATTAGAGATTTTGGTTTGTCTGCCGCCGGATGCGAGAAGTTAGAGAAAATAGTCTCCAGAATCCGACATTAAATTTTACCAAACTCTTGTGGGCTGGGCGTCCCGCCCGTCCGCAGCAATACGCACCTTACGACTAATTAGACGTGGAACAGCTTAGAGATGACATTCTCACCTTAATCAATAGTTCATTGAGTGGAACTTTTGCATCAGAATTTGACGGCAAATGACTTGTACTGCTTGCATCTACCAATATATTAACCAGTCGAACGCGCTCTTGTCGATAAAACTCGATCTCAGCATCTTCCAGCACCGATTTTTCCTCCCCGCCGAGCTTTCTCGCAATCAAATCGGGAATGTACGACAACTGAAATTTTTCATTTAGTTTTACCAAATTTGCCTCTACCTCCCCCGTTTGCATCAAATGAATCCCAGTCAGCAACACCCGGTAAACATACAGCAGCGGTTTCACCCGGCGCGGCTGTTCTTTCTCAAACAATTTCCACTGATTGTGAGCAAAACCGAGATAGTGGTGGCTGTGGTGCTTGGTAATGCAGTTCGAGGCGAGATTTTTTAATTCCTGGTGTTCCTTTGTACTGTAAACTATGAGCGGCGAATACAGTTGTTCCAAGACGTAGCCGTTGCGCTTCAACAGCAACTCAAAAAATTTTTTGATATCGTGAGTTACTAAATCGAGTTGCATTCCCTCCCGAACTTCAGAAACTTCGATTGTTTCTTCTCCAGCAATCAGCCCAATTACTTTCGGTAGCGGTAAGATGTGTACTCCCCGCAAGTCGAAGTCAGAATCGGCGGAAGGAAAGCCGTATAAATGCGAACCGCTGACAGTCGCAAACAACAGCGGATAAGGTTGAACGGAGATAATTTGGGCGAGATTCGAGATGTATTCTGTCATTTATTCCAGTCCATGCAGGCGGGCTTTGTTTCACAAGAAGCCATTTCAAGATCCGACTTCGATCGCACCTCTGCGAGATTTAATCAAAAACAGGTTCGCTTTCTCGTAATTAGGACGTTCTGGCAACTTAGTTGCAGCAAAAGCGCGATCGAACTCACCGTGCAAACTCAACCGCCAGCGATTCACCTCATCCCAGGATATTTCTTGGTTGCGGATCGATAAAAGTTGCGATCGATAATCCTGCACGCGAACAGGCACAAACCCCTCCTTGAGGACAGTAATTCCGGACAGCAACAAGCGAATTAAGTGCATCGCGTGCTTCCAACGAATTTCCCCGGTATTGCGGAGGTCTTGCTCCATTTTTTTAAATTGAGACAAAACGTAGCTATTGTAAGTTTGATAAACCAATTGAGAAAGAAAGATTTCCCTAATTTCGAGCAATTCTTGTGCTACAGGAGAAACTGTTTCTACCAAAGGCGTGTACAAACATTCTAGCACATTTGGATTAGCTTTTAGTGCCAAAACTAGAAACTTTTGCAGTTCCCAATAGCATTCCTGATTTTCCTTGTTTTCCAATTGTTCTGGAATGCCGTAAAGCGACCAATGAAGTATTGCAGGCGGCAGGTAAATCCCGCGTCTGTCTGTATCGGATTGCTCGTTATCAAGGCCGTAAGCTCTCGAACCAACAATGCAGCGGTAAATTACAGAATCATAGAGGTTGTATTCTGCCAGAAAATCTCCTCCTGACTGCAATCCTTCGCTCTGAAACTGCTTGCGGATGCTGAGTTCGTGCCGCCGCAGACTAACTTGTGTTCCGTCTGGGAGTTTGACTAAATATGCGTGGGAATTGTCGGTAGGCGATTGAACGATGACACCTACTAATCCCGGTTTCCAAGATTGGTCACTGGCGGGGTTTTTGACCTCAATTCTGGTGACAATTTGGGTTCCTGCGGGTAGGATTAAGTTGAAATTTTGAGGAATATTGGCATTTGCCATGAGGGAACCTCCTGCGGGGACACGAGCTACAATGTTAATGTAACATATATGTAGTACAAAAGTCGGTGTTTTGGGCGATCGCGTCCCTGCCCGCAAGCTACGGCAATTTTGGTCTTTTTGAACATAGTCTAATTCATAATCAATTCTGCAAACATAGAAACAGAAATAATTAACGTATTCTCTAAACTCTGAACTTCAGTAAAATCGCGATCGCCTGTAATTAAAAAATCAGCATTACCAGAGAGTGCACAAGCAATAAACTTAGCATCTTTTTGATCTCTAGGAAAATCAATTTCTATAGACACATCAATGAGTTGGGTTGAACCTTGAATCAAATTCAACCATCTTTCTTTCTGAACATCTGTTAATTTTAGTTTGCGTCTACTTAATACCTCCTGATACTCTGCTAAAATTTCTTCTGAAACTACCCATTCATAATCCGGTTTATTGATAACCCAGGTAATAACAGATGCTGGTTTTCTTCCAGCAATCGCCGCAGATACTAAAATATTAGTATCTATAACAACTCTCATTCTCCTCTCCGATAAGCTGCAATTTCTTCGGCAATTTCTTCATCAGTTAAAGGATGATCCGCGTGTAAAGCCTGGGTTTCTTCACATAAGTTTCTAAAATCTTCAGCTAAAGCTTGTTTGTGCAGATCGGGCTGATAACTCTTCTTAAGTTCTCGGCTGATTTTGATTTTTTCTGCTAGTAAATCTTGTGCAGTTTTTCCTGAAAGAATCGTTACTACTTGCCGAGGTTGATTAAGATGCTGTTTTTCTGACAAAGCTTTTAAAGCATCAGTAATTACCTGATCGGGGGTTGTATATTTCCCTGTCTCTAAGTGTTGTTGCAGTAAATTTTCTTGTTCTGAGTTCAGAATTATTTGGATCATAACTTTGCCTCTATGCCTCTATAGGGATTGGTATAAAAATGGTAAAAACAAAGAGAGTATCAGGCATTAAACAAGAATAAAATTAGGTTGCAGTTTCAAGAAGGAGGAGAGGCCTCGAATTGCCATTTCTGTCGATTTGCTGGATACAGGGAATGTGATAATATAATCTCACTATTCGACAAATTTAAATTCACTCATAAAACTAAAAAGTGATGCTATTTCTGTTACATTCTGCACATTTTCGGTTCGGCCACCACTAACATCAATATATAATTGTTTAAAATTTGAATTTTCGATACCAAGTGACTTGAACTTCTTTGTTTCTCTATTTGATTTCTCACTCAACTCCATATAGGTTCCAACAAAGCTCAAAGAAGCTAATCGATTTATTGAGTATTCATCTTCTTTAATTCTATCTACTACAAACTCTAGAATCATATAAATAGCCTCTAATATATTATCAAATTCATAGAGCGAACCATTCAGATAAAATTTTGTAGGCGAATTCACTGTAGTTCTTTTTCTTGGCTGTAATTCTGTCTGGGTAAGAGATGGAGAGGAACATCTATGGTAAAGCATCCCATCTACAAAATCTGTTTCATCAATTGTTTCAATTCTTTTACCTGAAGAACTACATATTGGATTAGAGTTAAACAGTTGTCGCTTCATCTCTAGCTTTTCATAATATGACTGTGAATTTTCGATAACTTGACTCAGCTTATTTTTCCAAATTCCTATACGTTCATTTAGTTTGGAATCAGTCCTCTGTGAAATCGCATCTATAAAATTACGGTCATAAGAACATATATCAAGAAATGCTTCATAGATAATTTCAGTTTTGTCCTGTATATCGGTTATTGTATAATCAACAAAACCTTGCATTTGAACATCGAAAATAGCTTGATTAAGAAGTGGAGAAAACTGAGCTTTATCTGTTTTAAGGGTAAAGTTTCTAAACTGTTTCTCGTTGAAGGTGACTTTAACCATTCGTAAGACTTTCTCAAATAAAGATTCAAGCTCCTCGTTGGCTCTTAAATTTACTTGTGGCAAGAAATTTTTATCCGCATTAGGTTTTCTTCGCCTCATATAATTATTAAGCGTTTCACCTCTGGCTTCCGGATATTGATTTGATTCTGGCTTGTAAAGTTCATAAAAAGCAAAGAATCTTAGAATAAGTTCAACATCAAGCATCCTGTTTGGATCTGGCTTGCCTTCTCTTACTGGCTTGAACTTAGGAAAAGGTGATAATAATTCTCTGTATAAGATAGAATGACTACAATGATTTAAAAAATCATTGAATTCACCATGAAACATACAATTTCTTAATTCTTGTGAATTAAGAGAAACTGAGCCTTGATTAAGTCGTCCAAAAACTTCAAATTGTATTTCAGGCTGTGTCCCAGTTTCAATAACAATTGTATTGATTTGACGCTCTAAAAAAAGGCTGCTGATTTTCGGTGGTAGAGACGGATAAGTAAATTGGTTTAGGTCTGGTAACGTTATAAGATTTGTTAACTTCAAAGTTCCGTTACTAAAATGCGCCAAAGTTGTTAGTCGTTGAACTCCATCAATTACTTCAAACACTCTTTCATCTTTTTCTTCATCAAACTTTTCCAGTAAAAATATAGATGGAATTGGCACATCCATAAAAACCGATTCAATAAAACGACATTGCTTAGGGATATCCCAAACAAAAGTTCGTTGATAGGATGGTACAACAATTTTTCCGCTCTGAAAGTCCTTAATCAAGTCTTTGACTGAGCGAGTTATAGATTTTTGCAAAACTCTCGCTTTTTGTAAGCTTTCAACAAAGTCATTTCCAATAGCCATTATTATTTTTTGGGGTAATGGATGCTGTAAAAACTATATAAAAGAGGCGCAACCCTAAATCTGAGCTGTGAAAAATGTCGGTTAGTTTGAGTTAAAAATATGGGCAATACTGGATTTGAACCAGTGACCCCTTCCGTGTGAAGGAAGTGCGCTACCACTGTGCTAATTGCCCGCAGATAATTAAGATACCATACCAAGTCCAAATTTGCAAGTAAATTTTTCCTAAAAATTTAGCAGCTTGTTTCCGAGTTAAACTCGACACAATGCCAAGAATACAGGCATTTGTCGAGTCTGGCATCAGTTAACCTGCCACCAACCCGCCGCTGGGCCGACAAATCGCACTACCACCCACCAAGCCACCAAAACGCTAATCCCGATCCAGCTTCCGCGACTTGTCCACTTGACAAAATCTTCGCTTTGGGTTTTCGTGATTGGCAGCCAGGAAACGATGCGTTCTTCTTTACCGTATTCGTCGCCGATCGACTCTTTGCGACGCTTAGCTTCACCCATAATCTTTGTCTACTAAATTAGATTTCAACTGGATACCTAACCAAATTATACGCCAACAGGTCATCTCAAGCCTGCGTCAGCCAAGTCGTATCCAAATAATCAATCCTCGCAAAAGGACTCAAAGCCGCTAAAACCTGCTGTCCATAACTGCGGTGAATCACCCTGCTGTCGAAAATCGCCACCACCCCTTGACGTTCTCGCACCGGCGCGATCGCCCGTTGCAACTCATTCAGCGCCGCCGGCAGCAAATACAACCGAAACCAATCCTTGCGCCGTTCCTTATAATAAGCCACACGCGCCGTCACCAAAGGATTCTCCAAAGAAGGTAGCGGCAAAGTTGCGATCGCCAGCAAATGAGGCGCCCTCAATTCCCCCTGATGTTCCCGCCAAAACTCCCACCCAGTCACCAAAATCGCATTCTCGCCCACATCTGTTTTTTCTACCTGCACCCGAGAACCGAACTCAGAAGCCAAAATCGCCGCCAGCCGAGCCCTCAGCGGTACATCACCAACTATCAGCACAGTTAAACCCGCCACCGACGCGCTCATCAACAGCAAAGTCCGAATTTCTTCAATTAAAACTCCCTGAAATTCCGGCGTATTTGGCAGCGGCAGCCCGTTGGGAATGTACAGTTGAATTAATTCGCTTTGTCGATCGGGCGAAAACTTAACGCTGGTCAATTCTGGAAGTCCCAGCATTTCCCGGAAAATAGGAGCCTTCGGTTCCACATCCACCGCCCCACCAATCAACACCACGGGCTGATCGTCCCAAAATTTGCCCACAACCTCCCCCACCTGCACCGGCGCGCAGTACAGAGAAAATGAGCCAGCCTCCCGATGAATTTCCGCCCACCGCAGTTTTCCGTTTGCTTCCCACCGCTGCCAAAAATTGCTCCAAGCAGCCGGAATTAGGGGGTTTGGCTCGATTTTTTCAAACAGCCCCTGCAAAATATTTTGCTCTGCCGTTTCCAGCAAATAGCACTCCTCTGGTTTCGCCGGATGCTGAAAGAATGCCCGCGTTAGCATTACCCGCTTTTGGAGGATGGCATCGGCTTCCAAAGGCTGAGATTGCATTAAATCATTCCAATCAGCCGGTTGCAAACCCGCCGTCAATTGCTGGCGCGTCCAAACTTCCAAGTCATCCACACCGTCAATAATTGTCGGAATATTCCTGTGAAGTTCCGAATTCCCCGCCAAGCGAGCCGCCAGCCAAGACTCTGGATCGGCTAGCATCAATCCTCGCCCAGTGGCACGATCCGAATAAGTCTCGATCGACCCCTCTGTTTGCAGCCACTCTTGCAAACGCGGAATTTCCACAGCTCTCAAATGCTCGATCAGCGGTGTCGGAGCCACTAAAATCACAGGCTCCGGCCACATCAAAACCGGCATCAAATAGCTAACTCGATACCGCTGTCGGTAAGCTCCAGCGGGAAGCCCTGTTTGGATCAGAGCGCTGCGCCCCAAGCGCAAAGCCCGCGCCACGAGCCGCGCCATCGTTAAATGGTGTGGCCAGTGCGGCTCGGAGTGCGATCGCAGGAAGCGGAGCAATGAGTTGTGGACTTCTACCTCAATCAATCGGTTTTAAAATTGACATTTCTCACTCAACATAATCAAAACTGGCCAGAAAATCAACTACTTTTTGACCGAGAGGCACACTGAATTTACTGTCCTGATGAGTTGCACCTCCCTTCCCAAAATTCCCGTGAGAATTCACCATCAAACTCTCCTGTCCCGAACTAATTAAAATAGTTTGCGTAGGTGACTCAAAAAACTTTGTTGGCTGACTAACCCGTGATATATTAGAGACAAAATTTATCAACTCATTTAATTTATTTGTAGCTGTACTCAATGCTTTACGCAACTGCACTATTCGTCTTTCTTCCAAATTTTGAGTTTCGATATTTTTGCCGATAACCATAATATTTCTCTGAGTTTGTACAGCATCCTTAAAAGGAAGAATCGCTAAAAAAGCTGCTGGCAATAAATGCTCATCGCTCTCAAATCTAAAAGTTAGAGTTGTGCGGCGGTAGCCGACTTCAATATTAGGAGGAAAATTCATTGCCCGGTAATGCCGAGCTATTTCGCTGTAAACTGTGGCTAAAGTGCTGTTTGCTGAGTAGTCTAAAAGTGCGTCAACCACAATTTGCACTAACCCAGGCGTGTGATTTAAAAATTTTCTCGATTCTGACGGCGAATTAAATTGTTGAATCTGAGTGCGATCGCCTGCGGGGCTGAGGTCTACCCACTGGCAAGTAATATCCTCTGCAATGATACCACACCGAGGAACCAAATACAGTTTTGCTCCTGTTAAAGTTGCTCCCCTCAAATCAGCGCCCACCCAATCTGCATTAATCAAATTTGTTTCTGTCAAATCAGCGTGAACGAAACTAGCATTTCCTAAATTAGTATTTCTTAAATCTGCTCCGTTAAGGTTAGCTCCGCTCAATTTAGCACAGCTCAGATCGGCGCCGTTGAGGTTAGCTCCCGTCAAATCCGCCCATTTGAGGTTAGCTCCGCTCAAATTGGCACTGCTGAGATTCACCTGTTGCAAAGAAGCTTGTCTCATATCGGCATTGCTCAAATTGACGCCGCTAAGTTCTGCTTTCGTCAAATCTGCGCCGTGTAAGTTAGCTTCTTGAAAGTTAGCTGAAGCAGCCGAAGCACCTCTGAGATTTGCACCGGAAAGATTAGCACCGCACAGGTTAGCTTCCGTCAGTTTTACCTCTCTTAAATCTGCTTCAGTCAGGTTTGCGCCGCTGAAGTTAGTTTTGCTGAGTTCGCAGCGGACTAATTCACTTCTAATCAGGGATGCTCGGATTAATTGAGCTGCACTTAAATCGGCTCTCACTAAGTTTGCTACGTTGATAGTAGCCCCGTTTAAGATTGCCCGCGAAAGATTAGTGCTACTGAGTCTCGCCACATTCAGGTTAGCTTCGCTCAAGTTAGCGTCGCTCAAGTTAGCGCCGCTGAGGTTGGTTACAAATAAGCTAGCCCGCCTTAAAATTGATTGGCTGAGGTTGATGCGGCTGAGATTAGCTTCATTCAGGTTGATTCCTGTGAAATCTCTGTCACCTTCTGTGTATCTCTTGACGAGTGCAAATCGTTTGAGCAGTTCTTCAGCTTCCATTTTTTTCTTTAATGAAATGGCAATTGGCTAACTTTTATATGGCATGAATAGAAATGATATCAAATTAATTTATAGTATTTACTCACCGAGCTGATAAAAGCTTTTGACAAACTCAATGACCGTATTTAGCGGCGGGGTGGTAAATCTTTGGGCTTTAATTCCAGGACTGATAGACGTTTTGTTGACTCCGGGCAAATTTGTCAAGTTTCTGCCAAAATCTGGGTGATAGTGAATCATCAAAGTTTCGGCGCTGGAGTTAGCCAGTACAGTTTGGGTAGGCGATTGGAAAAAACTTGACATCGGTTCGCGATCGAGGCGAATCGGCTGAATTTTCATTTCCCCTATTTTTCTCATTGCTTTGGTCAGAGCTACGTTTAATTGCACTACCATATTTGAGACTCTGACGCCCAGGTTATTACCACTTTGGGGTTGAATCATCTTGATCAGAGTAATCAAATTTTTCTGAGTAAATGCTGCATCACTAAAGGGAATAATCGCAACGAAAGCTGTGGGAAATAGTTGCTCGTCCTGCTCTATTTTAAATGATATGATTGTGCGTCTGGAATTAACTTCGATACTGGGAGGATGGCTCAAAGCAGGGTATTGACGGGCAATTTGGCGGTAGGTAGCTGCAAGGACAAAGTTAGCATCGGGGTCGAGGGGTCGATCGACAATAATTTGAACTGTCGGCGGTGTAGCATTGAAAAACCTTTGAGATTCTTCTGGGGTAAAGCGCTGAATGTGGCTGCGATCGCCGTTAGGGCTGAGGTCAACCCAATCGCAGGTAATGTCATCTGCTTTCACATCAAACCTAGACACCGCGTAAATTTTTGCCCCCGTCAGGGCCGCCCCCGTCAAATCTGCGCCCACCCAATCAGCGTGAATCAAATTTGCTTGAGTCAAATCCGCGTGTACCAGAGTAGCGTTCAACAGGTTGACATTGCTCAAATTTGCCCCGTACAAGTTGGCCCCGCTCAATCTCGCTTCATCGAGGTCAGCACCGCTCAGGTTCGCTCCGCTGAGGTCAGCCCACCGGAGATTAGCGCCTCGCAAGTCAGCGCCACTGAGGTTTGCCTGAGACAGATTAGCTTGTCTGAGTTCGGCATTGCAGAGGTTGACTCCTCGCAAGTCTGCCCTGCTGAGGTCGGCTCTGTGCAAGTTGGCCCGTTCCAAGTTGGCCGCTATTAGGGAAGCGCCTCTCAGGTGAGCCCCGCTGAGGTCGGCTTGCTCTAGATTGGCTTCTCTGAGGGTTGCTTCTCTCAAATCTGCTTCGCTGAGATTTGCACCGGTCAAGTTGGCACTGCTGAGGTCGGCTCGGATCAGTTCGGATCTGATCATTGTAGCTTCGACGAGTTGGGCTTCTCTGAGGTCGGCTCGAATCAAGTTTGCCACGTTGAGGATAGCGCCGCTGAGGTTGGCTTTGTAGAGATTGGCACCGCTGAGTCTGGCAACATTGAGTTTGGCTTTTCTCATGTTGGCGTTTGACAAATTGGTGCCGCTCATGTTAGTCAGGCTCAAGATTGCCTCACTGAAATTAGCCCCGCTGAGATCGATCCTGCTGAGATTTGCCTCGCAAAGGAGGATAGCAGTAAAGTCTCTTTCTCCTGCGGCATATTTGGTGATGAGTTCTTGGGCATCCATGCTTTTCAATTTCCCTGATGTGTTAGCTAGAACAAAGCTTTGTTGTGCCAACCTTTAAACTAGAATAAGCATTTTTTGTAACTTGATGCAATATGCCTAGACATCTATATTATGGAAGCCTTTTATAAAATCCAAAATGCTAGTGATATTAGCTTGACCTAATTTTGTGCTTTCGGCTAACTTACCCGAGGTTGAGTTGCTCGGCTCGTATTTTTTTATCAGGCGCTTGCCGAAGCCTGGGTGGTGATATACGCTGAGTCTTTGGTCGCGCGAATTAATTAAGATCATCTGTGTAGGAATCTGAAAAAAATTGATGCTTTCGCCGATTTTTGGAAAAGAACTGGAAATTTTGATTTGGTCTACTTTGCTAATAGCTTGGTTGAGAGCTTTGCTGCATAACTGGACGTGTTTAGATTCTTTGACGTTAAGCTTGCCTGCATCGTGAGATTGAATCATTTTCATCAAAGCGATCAGGTTTTTTTGAGTGATGGCGGCGTCGTTAAAAGGAATGATGGCAACGTAAGCGGTGGCAAATAATTTATCGTCGCTGTCCATTTTAAAGGCGAGTACGGTGCGCCTGGAGCTGACTTCGATCGTGGGAGGCTGACTTAAACTCGGGTATTGTTGGGCAATTTGGTAATAAGTTGCAGCTAGGGCAAAATGAGCGCCTTGGTCTAAGGGCGAGTCAATCACAATCCGAACTGTGGGCAAGGTTTCGTGAAAAAATTCGTGGGTTCCTCCGGAGTTCAACCAGTAAATTTGGCTGTGGTCGCCGTTGGGGCTCAGATCGACCCACTTGCAGGTCATGCCTTCGGTTTTGATGCCGAGTCGCGAAACTGCGTGGAGTTTGGCTCCGGTTAAGGTGGCTCCGGTTAAGTCGGCTCCAATCCAGTCGGCGCGGATCAGATAGGCATTTGTCAGGTCGGCGTGAACTAAACTGGCATTTGACAGGTCGGCGTGACAGAGGTCGGCTCGGCTGAGGTCGGCACCGCTCAATTTGGCTTCGCTCAGGTCGGCCCAGCGGAGATTGCAGCCGCTGAGGATTGCCCAGCGCAAATTGACGCCGCTGAGGTCGGCGCCGCTGAGTACGGCTTGAGTGAGGTTGGCTTGTCTCAGTTCTGTGCCTCGCAAGTCTGCGCCGCTGAGGTCGGCTCGGCTGAGGTCGGCGCCTTGCAGGTTGGCTTGTTCGAGGTTGGCTTCTGTCAAGCACGCGCCACTGAGATGAGCGCCTCGAAGGTTGGCTTGAGCGAGGTTGGCTCCTCGAAGGGTGGCTTCGGTGAGGGTGGCGCCGCTGAGGTTTGCGCCGCTGAGGTTTGCGCCGCTGAGTTCGGCTCGAATGAGTTCGGCTCTGATCAGTTTCGCTCCTATCAGTATGGCTTTTTTGAGGTCAACTCGCACTAGGTAAGCGACGTTGAGGTCGGCGTCGGTGAGGTCGGCGCCGCCTAGGTGGGCGCCACTGAGTCTGGCAATGTTGAGTTTGGCACCGATGAGGTTGGTTTTGCTGAGGTTGGCTCCGCTCAGGTTTGCTACACTCAGATTCGCACCCTTGAGGTTGGCTCCGCTCAAGTTGACGCCGCTGAGGTTGGCCTCAGTCAGGTTGATTCCGGCAAAGTTTCTTTCTCCGGCGGCATATTTTTTCAGGAGTTCCTCGACTGTCATGGGGGCGGCACCGTATCAAATATCCCCATTTTATTGCTATGAATATCGGTATTGTAGGACTGGGTTTAATTGGCGGCTCGATCGGGCTGGATTTGCGATCGCGCGGGTTTAATGTTTTTGGGGTTTCCAGTCGGCTGCAGACTTGCTCTCGGGCGCAAGCTCGCGGTGTTGTCAATGAAGCCAGCATACACCTGTCTCTAATGGCAGCAGCCGATGTAGTTTTTATTTGCACGCCGCTGGGGTCGATCGAGCCGATCGTCCGAGAGTTGGTGCCCTATCTTTCCCGGGATACTATTGTAACGGATGTCGGTTCCGTAAAAACACCCATAGTGCAGGCTGTGTCTTCTCTGTGGCCGAACTTTGTCGGGGGACACCCGATGGCGGGGACTGCTGAAAGCGGAATCGAGGCGGCGGTGCCGGATTTGTTTGTCGGGCGGCCTTACGTGGTGACGCCGACTCCCCAGACGCCGGCGCTTGCGGTGGATAAGGTTGAGGAAATTGCGCGGTTACTGGGTGCTAAAGTTTACCGATGTGAGCCGGAAGAACACGATCGAGCTGTGGCTTGGATTTCTCATTTGCCGATCGTGGCGAGCGCGACGCTGGTTGCTGCGTGCGATCGAGAGGGCGATCGGGATATTGTTAATTTAGCCCAACATTTGGCGAGTTCGGGTTTTCGGGATACAAGCCGCGTTGGCGGCGGCAATCCCGAGCTGGGAGTGATGGTGGCAAAGTACAATCGAGAGGAATTGTTGCGATCGCTCTCTATTTACCGCGACAGTCTTGACGAGTTCATCACCGATATCGCAGCCGAAAATTGGCAAGCTCTCGAACACAAGCTGAAGCTGACTCAACAAGCGAGACAAAATTACAAATTGTGAGCCAAAAAATACTTAAAACTTTCCCCGTCTCGATTATGATTTGTGGATGCCTATATATTGAGTTTTAATGTCCACTTATTCTCGACTCAAGCGATTTTTACTGGGTGAATCTCTCCCCACTAGCGCATCGGTTCATGAACGCCTAAGCAACGCTGCAGGACTAGCTGTTCTGGCTTCCGATGCACTTTCGTCTGTTGCCTACGCTACTCAAGAAACTCTGCTCGTGCTATTACTAGCGGGGAGTAGCAGTTTGAGTTTATCGCTGCCTATTTCTGGAATTATTATTTTACTGTTGGCGATCGTGGCGCTGTCTTACCGACAGACAATTAAAGCGTACCCCAACGGTGGCGGTGCTTACATTGTGGCGCGAGAAAACTTAGGTATTTATCCCGGTTTGGTCGCAGCAGCTTCACTGATGATTGACTACATTTTAACTGTAACAGTCAGTATTTCGGCTGGGGTGGCGGCCTTAACTTCAGCATTTCCCGGATTGGAACCGTATAGAGTGGAACTGTGTTTATTTTTTATTGTCTTAGTCATGTTTGCCAATCTCAGGGGCGTGCGGGAATCTGGCAATATATTTATGGTTCCTACCTATGCGTTTATCGTGGTAATTTTTATCTTGATTGGCACGGGTTTATATCAACAGGCAACAGGTCACGTTTTGCCGACATTAGAAAATATTCCGGCTAAGGAACCTTTGGGATTATTTCTGCTGGCGCGCGCGTTTGCAGCGGGCTGTACGGCCTTGACAGGAGTTGAAGCCATATCAGACGGGGTATTGGCTTTTAAGCCTCCTGAATGGAAAAATGCGAGCCTGACTTTGACCTATATGGGGGTAATTCTAGGAGTGATGTTTGTGGGAATTAGTTACTTGGGTAATATTTATCACGTGATTCCTAGCGAACATGAAACGCTCCTTTCTGTGTTGGGAAAACAGATTTTTGGTGTGGGTATATTTTATTACTATTTGCAGGCAGCCACTCTGTTGATTTTGCTGTTGGCTGCGAATACGAGTTATGCAGATTTTCCGCGACTTTGTTATTTTTTGGCGCGGGACGGGTTCTTGCCCAGGCAATTGTCGCTGTTGGGCGATCGACTGGTTTATTCTAATGGCATTAATCTGCTAAGCTTCTGCGCTGCTCTTTTAATTATCATCTTTCGAGGCAATACGAGCGCGGTGCTACCCCTGTATGCGGTTGGAGTTTTCACTTCTTTTACTCTCTCCCAATCGGGAATGGTAATTCACTGGTTTAAGGAACGAGGTAAAGGTTGGCAAGTTAGTGCTGTGATGAACGGTATTGGTGCAGTGGCAACAACGGGAGTTTTGGGTGTAATTCTCGCTACAAAATTCCTTTTGGGAGCTTGGGTTGTCGTAGTAACTATTCCGATCGTAGTCAGTGTATTTTTAGCTATTCACCGGCACTATCGGTATGTAGCAGCTCGCTTGAGCATTCAGGGAATAGAACCGAGGTCTTATCTTCGCAGACCTAAAGTTAAGACGGTGACACATCCGGCAGTGGTGTTAGTCGGGCAGTTGCACCGAGGAACTTTCGAGGCCCTCGATTACGCTCGTTTAATTGCTGATGAAGTTGTGGCAGTTCACGTAGATATTGGTTTGACAGATCGAGAAAAATTACAATTAGCTTGGAAAGATTTGCAGTCAGACATTCCTTTGGAAATTCTCGAATCGCCTTACCGTTCTGTTGGTGAGGCTTTGACTCACTTTTTGACTTTGTTTGAAGAGCAGCGACCGGGAGTGTATTTAACGCTGATCATTCCGGCTTTTGTGACGCGAAATTGGTGGGAGGGACTGCTGCACAATCAAACTGCTTTCTTTTTGAAAGCGGCTTTGCGGGCTAAAAAAAGTCGGGTTGTAACAACGGTGAGGTATTTTCTTTAAGTGGGGATGGGCAACCACGGGGGATTGCCCCTACTTCCTGGCAATTAAGGCTGGAATGCGGTCGGACGCGCTGGCCCAAAAAACCCGGTTTCTTCGCAAAATCTTTGGTTTGGATGCGATTTTGCTAGGCATAAAGCGGGTTTCTGACACCGCTTGGTAAATCGTATATAGCAATCCTTGCAGGAGTCGTAAATTTTTTCCCCCACCCCAGCCCTCCCCTTAGTAAGGGGAGGGAGTAAGAAATTCACAAATGATTTAGGAGCGCTATATATTTATTAAAAATTCCATGAAAGGGTTGACATATCAAAAATGATATGTCATAAATTTAGTCATTAGAAAAGTTGCCTTTCAACTTATCTTGAAAAAGATTGCGGCTGCTGAACCCAAGTCTTTTGTTCCCTAAAAAATCTCTTCAACTCTTGGGGGTTGCTATGCAACCCGCAACAGACTATTTATGCAGCAGCCAAAAAACTTGAAAAGGCTTTTGCGAGCTTTGTCTCGGCAAGGTCTTGATGTTAGTTACGACAATAAAGTCTACTCGATTTGTCTCAATAGTTCTCTGAATGAACACTGGCAAGATGCCAGCGCCACAACAGCAGAAGTTTTGCTCCCAGAGGATTTTCCTGTGGAAGCAAAGGCGCTCAAACAGTTAGCAAATTTGGCGAATGTTCGACACCCTCAAGGCGGCTGCGTTTGCCGCGCCTGGGCTACTCCTGACTTCCATCCGGGGGATGCGGGGGTGGCGATCGGCTCGATCGTCCAAACAGCAGGAATGGTGATTCCGGCGGCTACCGGTTCCGATATTAACTGCGGGATGCGGTTACACGTTGCGGATTTGTCGATCGAACAATTCCTCAGTCAGCGCGATCGATTTGTAGAATTGCTCAAAGGGGATTATTTCTTCGGTACTCGCGATGTCAGCTTGACATCCACCCCGACCTGAAGGTACGGGGATTCCCAAACCTCACGATTTGAATTTCTGCTTCTTCGCAACTGCCTCCACCCTAAAAGAGATTTGGTCTTATGTTCGCTCCACAGACTAACCCCGCAAGCCCTGCGGTTTTTACGTGTCGAATACCAAACGGAATTCTTCTTCGTTTTGATTCTAGGGATGTTTACCATTGCCCTATCCTCTTTTCCCGGTCTACCGATTTTGCTTCGCCGCCAGCACAAGGCTGAACTTCGCTCGTATAGGCTGTTTGATCCATCGTCTCGGGTGGGTCGTTGACCAATTATATTGTAATATAAAGCCGTCCTAACAGGACGAGGTTTCTACCCAATTTTCTGATGATTCATTCGGGTTCGCGGAATGTGGGCAAATACATCGGCGGAATGTGGCGCGATCGAGCTTGCGACGCCTGGCCGAAAACTCTGAAACATCCTGAATCCCGGCTTTTTCCGCTGTCTGTGGCAGCAAATCCCGAACTTGTGAGCAGCTACCTGCAAGCGGAAGCAACTGCCGCTAACTACGGTTTTATCAACCGTTTGCTGTTAGCAGAACTTTTGCGCTTGCGTTTGCGGCAAGTTTTCGGCGATGTGGAAGCTCCGTTAGTATACGATTTGCCTCACAATATTACCTTAGCTGAAGGTGCCGGCTGGGTAACGCGCAAAGGCGCTTGTCCCGCACATTCCGGCCAGCCTGTAATTGTACCGGGTTCGATGGGCGCGCCCTCTTATTTGCTGGTTGGGAAGGGGAACGATCGATTTTTGCGATCGGCTTCTCACGGTGCCGGCAGAGCGCGATCGCGCTTCGATATGAGTCGCGCAGGTGCTGACAAAACTGACTCCGCTTTGGGATTAACTGGCGTAGATTGCATTACCTGGCGCGAAAAACGCAGAATCGAAGAAGCACCGGCAGCTTACAAGCCAATCCAACCAGTAATTGACGTTCAGGTTGAGGCGCAAATAGTTGGTGTAGTCGCTAAAATGAAGCCAGTGTTAACGTTTAAAGCCTAGGAACGGGGCATTTGAGAATTAAAAATTAAACAAAGGTAAGGTGCGCGCCCAGCACCCTACTAATTTTTAATTCTCGACCCTATTTCCGATGCCCCATGCCCTATGAATGATTCTCAAGTATCACCAAATCCATCAAAACCTGTCCATCCCCTAAAGCGGCTGCTGAAGTACGGGCGCCGCTACCGCCTGAAAGCTTGGCTGGCAAGTATCTGTTCGCTGCTGAATAAATTCTTTGATTTAGCGCCGCCAGCATTAATCGGTATTGCGGTTGATGTGGTGGTGAAACAGCAAGATTCTATCCTCGCTCAGTGGGGCATAAAAGATGTCTTTTGGCAACTGGCAATTATCACTCTTTTGAGCGCGGTTGTTTGGACGTTGGAATCTCTTTTTGAATATGCCTATGATTATTTGTGGCGCAATTTGGCTCAGGATATTGAACATGATTTGCGTCTGGAAGCTTACAGCCATTTGCAGGAATTAGAATTAGCTTATTTTGAAGAACGCAGCACGGGCGGTTTGATTTCTATTCTCAATGATGATATCAATCAACTCGAACGTTTTTTGGATGACGGCGCTAATGAGGTGATTCAGGTAATGACAACGGTTGTTGTGATTGGCGCGGCTTTTTTTGCTGCTTCTCCTGGTGTTGCTGGGCTGTCAATGCTGCCGATACCTTTTATTATTTGGGGTTCGATCGCCTTTCAAAATCGCCTCGCTCCTCTCTATGCTGATGTGCGGGAAAAGGTGAGTTTTCTGAACGGGCAACTGTCGAATAATTTGATGGGAATTACTACTATTAAAAGTTTTACTTCCGAAGAGCATGAAATTCAGCGCATCGGAACACAAAGCCAAGCTTACCGCCAAAGCAACCGACGGGCGATCGTACTTTCGGCAGCTTTTATTCCGCTGATTCGGGTTGTGATTTTCTTGGGGTTTATTGCAACACTATTTCTGGGCGGTTTGGAGGTGGTAGCGGGCCGGTTGTCTGTGGGAACTTACAGCGTTTTGGTGTTTTTGACCCAGCGGTTGCTGTGGCCGCTGACTCGCCTGGGAGATACTCTGGATCAATACCAGCGCGCCATGGCTTCTACTAATCGGGTGATGAATTTGTTGGATACTCCGATCGCCATTCGCACCGGTGATATTCGGCGGCCTGTTAGTTCGATTAAGGGTGAGTTGGAATTTAAAAATGTTACCTTTTCTTACAATCAAAGAAAACCGATTTTGCAGTATTTTTCTCTGACTCTGCCGGCGGGAAAAACTACTGCGATTGTTGGGGCTACTGGTTCGGGAAAAAGTACCCTGGTGAAGCTAATATTGAGGCTGTACGAGGTACAGCACGGCAATATTTATCTCGACGGTATAGAATTAAATAACCTGAATTTAAAAGATTTGCGGAGAGCGATCGGATTGGTGAGTCAAGATGTGTTTTTGTTTCACGGTACGGTGGCAGAAAATATTGCTTACGGCAGTTTTGAGGCAACTAATCGAGAGATAGTAAATGCTGCTAAAATTGCGGAAGCGCACGAGTTTATCGCCCAATTGCCGGACGGTTACAACACTATTGTAGGGGAACGCGGTCAAAAATTGTCGGGGGGTCAGCGGCAGCGAATTGCAATTGCGCGGGCGGTTTTGAAGAATCCGCCCATTTTGATTCTTGACGAAGCTACTTCAGCGGTGGATAACGAGACTGAGGCGGCAATTCAGCGCTCGCTCGAACGAATTACCAAGAATCGCACTACAATTGCGATCGCCCACCGTCTTTCTACTGTCCGCAATGCCGATTGCATTTGTGTCATGGAAGAGGGGCTGGTGGTAGAATCGGGGCAGCACGAACAACTGATCGAACAGGACGGAATTTATGCGGCGCTCTGGCGCGTGCAATCTGGTATAAGATAGAAACGCAGCGGTTTTGGGTAATTGGGAATTGCTAATTTGTAATTGGGTATGGGGCATTGGGCATGGGTAACTAATGACAACAGTCAACTGCCAACTGCCAACTGCCAACTGACTACTGACTGCTGACTGTAAAATATTAGTTTATACAAACAAGAAGAGAAAATGTTTCTATTTGATAGCCCTGAGTCCAAACCCAACGAAAATAGCTGGAGCCGCAAGTTAGATAAATTTGTGAAAGCTAATCAAAATGAATTGGCTGCTTTGGCTTGGGGACTATTTCTGGAAAGGGGAGAGGAAAGCGAGGAGATTTTGGCAATTGATATTGCAGAAACTGCGCGTTTTGTGTATTGTAAGAAAGAGGCGGTTGAGGAGTTGAACCGTCAAGTGAGAAGTCATATTCAGGAAGTTGTAGGTGTGTTGAACGCTCACAAGCCTGAGAAGGAAGTGGCGATATTGGCGATCGGTGAAGGTCAAATTAAGTTGATTCTTTTTGAACCTAAGCCTGAACCTCCTGTTTGTTTTGAGGAAGCGGCAACAGATGTTGATACATTGTTGGCTAAGCTGGAACAGCAGATGGTTGAATGTATGAAAGGATAAGATTACTCGGCTCTTGAAATCGCGTCTACACAAACTTTCGTCCCAGCAGAGAGGGGCTAAGAAATGAAAGGTGTATTTAAGCCTCATTTAGTATCAGTTGTTTGAGGGCTTGGATGACGCTGGAACGGACTTCTGGTGAGGTGTCTTTGAAGGCTTTAACTAATATGGGCACCATCGCGACATCTCCCATTTTTCCCAGTGCTTCTGCTGCTTTCGCCCTGACAGCGGGGCGGGCATCCTCTAGGGCGGTGCACAAGGTGTCTAGCACCATCTGATAGTATGCAGGATTTTGAATCATGCTGTGAGCCTCCGGTTTGCATAGAGCTTACTGCTGTTTTATTTTACCTCTTGCATCTCTGTCAGGAACAGGCAAGATGCCTGTTCCACAAAGAGTAAATTTTATTCTGGGGTGGGCGTCTCGCCCGCCCTGAAAGCCTTATTAAAAATGTTGCAATATTTCAGCAAACTTTTGGGCTGGCTGGCTAGTTCACGTCTTCGGATATGCCTTCGATGAAGCCAACGCCTGCTTTGCCCCAGACGCTTGATTCGGCGAAGTGTTCGCCAACTTTCAGCGCTGCTTTTTTGCCACCGTTGTAAAGCCGTTTGAAGCTGATTAGCTTTTGCCACTCGATGGGTTTTTGCTCTTTAATTTCCTTAAATTCTGCATCAATAATATTGCGTGCTTGTTGCTCGTCTTGCACATAGCTATACTTTTTTTCGTAATTGCTCAACTAGGGGAAAAAATGGAGCCATCAATAGAGAGAGCTTGTTGAATAGATTGATAAGCAGTTAAACC